>CAYJEM010000018.1:0-31910 GCA_964369175.1 uncultured Erysipelotrichales bacterium
GAATTCCATCTGTTGTAATTGTTGCTCCTGTTGTTCCTACATTTTCAACTGTCCATGTGATATCTTGTTTTGTTGCATCTGCAGGTGTAATTTGCATTCCTGTTTCAACATTAATTGTATGATCTTCATACATTGTTGTCGTTGGTATTTCAATATTTGTTACTGGAATAAATCCATCTACACTAATTGTAAATGTTTTTGTATAATCTGTTCCATTTACTCCTCCACCTGCAATAGTGGCTCTTATAACTACTGTTCCTGGATCTGTTGTTGTTAGAATTCCATCTGTTGTAATTGTTGCTCCTGTTGTTCCTACATTTTCAACTGTCCAAATTATATCTTGTTTTGTTGCATCTGCAGGTGTAATTTGCATTCCTGTTTCAACATTAATTGTATGATCTTCATACATTGTTGTTGTTGGTATTTCAATATTTGCTACTGGAATAAATCCATCTACACTAATTGTAAATGTTTTTGTATAATCTGTTCCATTTACTCCTCCACCTGCAATAGTGGCTCTTATAACTACTGTTCCTGGATCTGTTGTTGTTAGAATTCCATCTGTTGTAATTGTTGCTCCTGTTGTTCCTACATTTTCAACTGTCCAAATTATATCTTGTTTTGTTGCATTTTGTGCTGTTATTTCCATTCCTGTTTCAACATTAATTGTATGATCTTCATACATT
Source organism: uncultured Erysipelotrichales bacterium (assembly GCA_964369175.1). GTDB lineage: Bacteria > Bacillota_I > Bacilli_A > Erysipelotrichales > Coprobacillaceae > Tannockella. The sequence goes on from CAYJEM010000018.1 coordinate 687, forward strand.
GTTGTTGTTGGTATTTCAATATTTGTTACTGGAATAAATTCATTTACTATTATGTCAAATGTTCTTTCATAATCTAAGCCAATTCCTAAACCATTAACAATTGTTGCTTTTATAGTTACTGTTCCAGTATTTGTTACATTTAATGAAGCACCAGTTACTGACGCACCTGTTGTTCCAGCATTTTCTACAGTCCATATTATTTCACTATACGTAGGCGCTAGTGGATCTAATGTATAATTTGCATTTAAATCTAATGTGTGATTTTTGTACATTTCACCAACTGGCATATTAACACTTATTACGGGAATAAAAATTTCTAACTGGATGTTTTGGTTCATTTTATCTTCAAGATTAACAATTGTCGTTGTAATCGTCTCACGATCATAACCAGATGCATATGCCTCAATTACATACTCACCAAAGTCATCACCTAAATCAAAATAGTATAATCCATAAACATTTGATGTAGTTGTCGCCACTAGTACATTATTTTTATATATATTTACTGTTGCATTTGGGATGATTTCATCCGAGGCATTTGATATTATACCTGATATTGAGGCAGTTTTTTCACCTAATATGATTTCATTAGTATCAGCTACGTATTTAGTTTCTAAAGTTGGATGTACTACATGCACTGCCATTAAATCACTACTAATAGCTTCTGTTGCAATTACTTTACCTAAAGTAGAAGTAGAAGGAATTAATACATTGATATCTGCAGTGTTTGTTAAATCTTCAATTATAGCAAATGTACCTGAAGATAGTGTTTGCAATAATACACCTGACAATATTGATGACTCATTTCTACTACCAATGATAGCATCATTCCCGACAACGAGTGTTCGTTGTCCTAAGACACTTGCAAGTTCTCCTGTAGCAGACACATTTCCTTCAACACTTCCTCCGGTAATCGAAATTGATGCATCTTGATTAACAGTAGCATTCTTACCACCGCCATATAGAGTTCCCGTAATTGTTCCACCTGTCATCACAACTGTAGTATTTGATGTAACATTAGCACTTGTTGCATTTCCTCCTGCATACACTACACCCAATTTGGCATTTCCAGAAATATTGATATTTGTAGATGTTGTTTTTGCAGCATCTCCACCACCAAATACTGGGTTTGGTAATATTCCACCACTTATTATTACATTCGATGTTAAAACGGTAGCATTAGAATTATCACCACCACCATATATGTTTCCACTAGTTGATAAATCACCACTAATAATATTTAAGGTTGTTGTACCAGATACTACACCAGCTTTTCCACCTGCAAAAATGCTATTGGTACCTGGTGTTCCCACAGTAATATTTCCATTAATTGTAAGAGTTGTGTTTTCCACACTCGATTGTGCACTTCCAGCGTAAACTCCACCTAAAACAACTCCACCATTAAGTGTAACATTTGTATTTTTTACTGTTCCTCTCTCTGAGCTACCACCATATAAACTACCTTCGATAGTACCACTATTCATTGTCACATATGTATCATTAGAATTGTTGTTTTGAGCAGCACCGTAGAAAGAACCTTTAATTACTGTAGTACCGCTAATTGTTGACGTTGATGTTAAAGTTGACTCGTTTACACCTGACCCACCGTATACGTCTTGTCCCATTGTTCCGCCTGTAATTATTAATGTTGAAGTTGATACGTTATCTGCCGAACTACTTGCATACACATTTCCACCAATAGTACCACCACTAATTTCCAATTTAGAATTTAAAGAACCAGCTTCATAACCAGTACCAAAAACCAAACCAGCAATAGTTCCACCTTGTATAAATACATTTGTATTTCCAGAAATAGCTACTCCATTAGCTCCACCATAAACAGATTCATTAATCTTGGCATTTTCTTTAATTATAACTTCTGTACTAGCAATCGATATTATCGTAGATTCTAGCTCAGTAATTCCGTAACTACCTCCATAAACACTCTTTTGAATCGTTGCAGTTCCATCTATTGTAACTTTAGTACCAGCTGCAACACTACCACCTGTATATCCTGCTCCATATACCGATCCACCAATCGTTACATCTGAGATATATACTGTAGAGGTTCCATTAACAGTGGCATTTACTCCACCGCCATAAACATCACCGGTAATATTTGCAGTTCCAGATATGTTTAAAGTTGTGTTACCTAGTACTTTAGCAGCTTGATTATTCCCACCAGCTACAACTGTTTTTATTGTACCACCGGTAATATCCAATACTGTATTTTGTACTGTAGCCGCTCCATAATCTACACCTTGCCAACTACTACCACCACCACGAAGTGTGCCAATACTACCGCCACTAACATCAATATTTACAGTTCCATTTACTGGTGCTGCAAGGCCTCCACCATATGCTGTACCACTAACAGTTCCACCATCTAAGAGTGTAAAACTAGTATCACCAAGGACCGTAGCACCTTTAAGGTGACCACCACCATAAAGGTTTGTAACAACTGCACTACCAGATACTGTTACCTTTGTGCTTCCAGTTGAAGCCAAAACTCCTCCACCATAGATATTGCTGCTAACACTACCACCACTATGATTTACAATCGCCTTTTCTTCGACAGAAGCACTTGCTTGATTACCGCCACCATAGATACTACCTTCAATACTAGCACCACTATTGATAATATTTGCGTTTCCAAGGACTTTACTTGCATATCCACCACCATAAACATTAAATCGAATAATTCCACCTCTTATATCTATAATTGTTTCAACATTTACCGTTGCACTTGCATTTCTTCCACCACCATAAATCTCTGTAACCTGACCACTTAACATAGTAATTCTTGTATCAGTAGTTGTTATTGTATCACCACCACCATAAATATAGTAGTTTGTAATATTTATAATTGTACCACTAGAATTTGTTAATGGTGTATCTATCCCCTCATCATATTGACCTATTACACCATTATCATAATATCCGTATGTCTGGCTACCTACACCACGGATAATTAAATCACGCCCATTAGCAAATACATTATATCCTGGAACATCGACTTGTATTTCACTACTGTCAACTCCAACAGCTGTTTGTGTGGTGATAAACATCACTGTTATTAATACTATAGCAGTAAAAATACTGAATATTTTTTTCATAAAATCATTTATCCCCCTAATATCTATATGAATTATCGCTTGTTTATTTATTCATATTATATTCTCTCATTTTATTACGCATTAGTCAATATGTTAGATACACTTCACACCACAATTATTAGATACACTTCACACCACAATTAAGTATTTAACATAATAAATACGATCAATAGGTTTGATTTTAAATTTGTTTAGCATATATGTATAAACTATATAATAGTATCTACTAATTAAACTAGGATATGTAAATAACCCTCAATCATCAAAGCATCCGCTTTCCTTAATCGAGGGTTTTGTTAATATATTATTAAATTTAGTTCAATTAATCACCAAAACATACACCAAGAGCTCTAGCAGCGTTTACTAGTTCACCATCAGGCTCGACATGTTTTTGTTTTCCAATTTTAGCATCACCGATTACATTTTCTAATGTTTCATGTGACATTTTATCACCACGCATTGTTACCACATTACCAAATAATCCTTCATCAATCATTTGGCAAGCTTTTACACCATAGCGAATTGCAAGGATTCGATCATATGCCGAAATGTCACCGCCACGTATAATGTGACCCGGATTTACAGAACGTACTTCATGATTAGAAATAACTTGCTCTAAGTCATCAGCAACTTTTGCAGCAATACCTGAATAACGAACTGGATCTGGGCTATCATCCACAATTTTCCCAATTACTTTTGTTCCATCACTGTATTTTGCACCTTCTGCAACTGCAATAACGGTATATGGATACCCATCTTTATCTCTTTGTTCAACATGTTTTTTTATACTTTCAATTGAAAAAGGAATTTCAGGAATAAGGATACATGAAGCATTTCCAGCAAGACCAGCATACAATGCAATCCAACCAGCATCACGCCCCATAAGTTCACAACATAATACTCTGTGATGTGATTTAGCAGTTGTCTGTAAACGATCAATAAATTCTGTTCCAACCGTCATCGCACTCATGAAACCGTACGTATAATCTGTTGCTGGTAAATCATTATCCATTGTTTTTGGTACACCAATTACTTTGACACCACTTCTAGAAAAATCTCGCGCACTTGTTAGTGACCCATCACCACCAAGAACAACAAGAACATCAACACCTTCTTTTTTTAAGTTTTCAATTCCAACATAAGAAACATCTTTTTTTACTTTACCACCATTTCCATCATCAACTAAATAATCAAATAAATTATCTTTATTTGAACTAAACAAAATCGAACCACCTTGGCGGTATATACTATCAACTTTATCAACTGTAAGATTTATAAAATTGTTTTCATATAAACCACGATACCCATAAACATAACCGATAACTTCATAACCATACTTTTCTATTGCTGTAATAGTAATTGTACGCAAAACTGCATTAAGACCTGGGCAGTCCCCTCCAGCAGTTAATAATGCAATTTTCTTTATTTGTTCACTAGCCATAAATCCGACCTCCTTATCTTAAGTATAATACAACTAAAAAATAATTCAACATAATTCAAAACGCTTACATATACTTATTTTAGATATTCTATAAGCATATATACTGGAAATCCTATTACTGTTTCAATATTTCCTTCAATTCTTTCTACAAACTTACCTGCTTCACCTTGAATACCATACCCGCCAGCCTTATCAGTCCATTCATTCGTATCTAAATATTCTTCGATTTCATCATCAGATAATTTTTTAAAATATACATCACAACTATCAACAAAACTATATTCTGTTCCATTTATAATAATACCAACAGCAGTATAGACAGTTTGATAATTACCACTAAATAGCTTCAACATTTTCTTTGCTTCATTTCGGTCTACCGGTTTACCAAGCAATGAGTCTTGAAAACATACAATTGTATCACCACTTACTATTGTATCAGATGGATACTTTTTAACCATTACTCTTGCTTTATCTAAGGCGATTTTTTCAAGCCTAGGCAAAAGTGCTAGATTTTCATCTAGCACTTCAACTGTATCCATATAATCAACAATAAAAGGGATTTGATACTTTGTAAGTAATTCACTTCTTCTTGGAGAACCACTTGCAAGTATAATCTTTTTCATTATTTTTCCTCTTTTACTTCTTCTTTTACAATTGGTTTTGGAAGCAATGCTTTTCTAGATATATTTACTCTACCTTTTTCATCAACTTCTGTAACTTTTACTTTTACGATATCACCAATCTTTAATACGTCTGCAGGGTTTGCAATACGTTCATGTGCAATTTGGCTAACATGTAGTAGACCATCTGTACCTTCAAATAATTGAACAAAAGCACCATATTTTTCAACACGAACAACTTTCCCGTCGTATACTTCACCTACTTCTGCTTTTTTAACAATTGTTTGAATTAATCCAGCAGCAGTGTCAATTGCTTTTTGATCTTGATGATAGATAATTACTGTTCCATCTTGTTCAATATCAATTTTAACATCATTTGATTTTTCAATAATTTCATTAATTACTTTACCACCTTGACCTATTACATCACGAATTTGGTCTGGATGAATTTTCATCATAAATACTTTTGGTGCATATTTAGATAATTCATTTCTTGGTTGTTCAATTGTTGCAATCATATTATCCATTATCACTTGTCTACCAATTTTAGCTTGAGCTAGTGCTTCTTGAATAATTTCTTTAGTAATTCCTGATATTTTAATATCCATTTGTAATGCACAAATCCCTTTAGTAGTACCTGCAACTTTAAAGTCCATATCTCCTAAATGATCTTCCATTCCTTGAATATCTGAAAGAATTGTATAATCATCACCTTTTGCAACCAATCCCATAGCAATTCCAGCAACTGGACTTGTAATTGGTACCCCAGCAGCCATTAATGCCATTGATGAGGCACAAATAGATGCTTGTGAAGATGAACCATTTGATTCAGTTACTTCTGATACTACACGAATTGTATATGGAAATGATTCTTCACTAGGAATAACTTGTGCTAGTGCTCTTTCACCTAAAGCACCATGTCCTATTTCACGACGACCTGGAGCACCCATTCTTCCTGTTTCACCTACTGAATATGGTGGGAAGTTATAATGATGCATAAAGCGTTTTTGTTCTTCAACACCTAATCCGTCAATTTTTTGATACTCACCTTGAGCACCTAATGTACAAGCAGATAATACTTGTGTTTCTCCACGTGTAAATAATGCTGAACCATGAACTCTTGGTAATAAATCAATTTGTGAATCTAATGGACGGATTTCATCGATTTTACGACCATCAGGACGTACTTTATCTTCAGTAATCAATCTACGTACTTCTTCTTTTTCAATATCATGTAAGATGATTTTTACTTGTTTTATTGTTTTAGCTTGAGCTGTGCTATCTGCATACTCTTTTGCTTCATATAATGCGATAACTTCATCAAAAATAGCATCAATTGCTGCATATCTTTCTAATTTACCTTGAATAGATATTGCTAAAACCATTTTATCTTTAGCTAATCCTTCAATTTCATCAATTAATGTTTTATCTAATTCATATAAAGGAATTTCAATTTTTTCTTTCCCACAAGCCTCAACAACTTTTTCTTGGAAAGCAATTAATTCTTTAATCTTTTCATGGCCAAATAATAAAGCTTCTAACATTGTATCTTCATCTACTTCTTTAGCATCTGCTTCAACCATGTTAATAGCTTCTTTAGTTCCAGCTACTTCTAAGTTAATTAAACTCTTTTCTAATTGTTCTGGCGTACCATTAACAATAAATTCACCATCAACAAGTCCTACATTTACTCCTGCAATTGGTCCATTAAAAGGAATATCAGAAACACATAATGCAAGTGACGCTCCAAGCATCGCTGCCATTTCAGGTGTAGCATCTTGATCAACAGAAAGTACTGTGTTAACACTTTGAACTTCATTTCTAAAACCATCTGCAAACAAAGGACGGATTGGTCTATCAATCATTCTTGCAGTAAGCGTACCATGTTCACTAGGACGCCCCTCTCTCTTTAAAAATCCACCAGGAATTTTTCCTACTGAATACAACTTTTCTTCATATGTAACTGTTAATGGAAAAAAATCAACATCTTTAGGCGTTTTACCTGCCACAACTGTTGATAAAATAACAGTATCATTATATCGCACTAATACAGATCCATTTGCCTGTTTTGCGATTTCTCCTACTTCTACACTTAGATTTTTACCATAAAAATCCATACTAAACACTTGTTTATTCATCTATTTTCACCTCGTTTATTATCTAAAACATTATAGCACATATGTATAGTTAAAAAAACTATAATTTCTTTTATTCATTAAAACACTTCTATATTCATGTAAATTTTTACATAACTTAGGATGTTCAAAGATTATATAATGTATACTAAATTCATTTTACGTTGATTTTATCGTATATATTTAAACTCATTTGCGCATAATCGTGCTATAATGAAGTATGGAGGTAACTTGTATGATAGAAAATCAAGAAAAAGAATTGGAGTTATTTAGAAAAAAATTTGAAGCTAGTCCCTCACTATTTACAAATCATCAAGCCTTAGCGTATATGAAATTACTTAAGGAAGAAAAGTTAGTTGAAGAAGCAACTACAGTCGCAACTGGTTTATTACAACATGCGCCTGAGTTAACACTATATATTAATACATATGGCTATTTGTTATATAACGCGTATATTGATATTGATGAAGCTCGCATCCGTGAAGACTTAGAATTATTTTACAAAAAAGTAAAAGAAATACTGGCAGTCACAAAACCAGAAAAATATTCTCCTTACTTTGCTACAATTAATAAAGCAATTCGTATCATTACTGGAAGCGATGATATTGACTACTATTTGTTACTTGAAATGTTACAACACTTAGACCCTGAAGACTTACCATCGCAACCATTTATTAATGATTCTGGTAAAGAGTTCGAGTCTAAAAAAGAACGTTATTATCGCTTATTAGTACGTGCATTATATGAAACCAAGAAATTTAAAGAGTGTATCGAGGAAGCTACAGTTGCTTTATCAATTCCATTAAAATGGCATTTTAATGCAAAGCAGTGGGTCCAATACTATCTTGCACTTTGTTTTATTGAAACAAATCAATTTGAAGAAGCAAAATCACAATTAATTACATTGAGAAATAGACTACGTGGAGTTGATATAGACTCAATTATCTATGATATTTATCGTAGTAGTGATAACATTAGAGAAGCAAACCTCTATGTACTGTACGACTTCTTTGAAAAGGGTTATACAATCAATAATTTAGACATTTATTTACGACTGTTAGATTCATCAAAAGTATCTGCTAATAACGAAATCATTACTATAATTGATCAGTTCATTTATATGCTAACAAAGGAAGAAAACATTGCGTATACCGCTTTATTTAGTCATGATGAAAGTATCGATTCTAGTACATTGTATGACAAAGTATATAACACAGTTATGAATAATTTAGATTTATACATTGATCGTTTTCAAGGAATGGTTGTGTATTACAATAAAGAGCAAGAGATTGGTACAATTGTTGAAAATAATACACGTGAGCGTATTTTCTTTAGACAATCAGATTATGTATATGATATAGATGTACAACGCAAAGATCATGTAAGCTATGCTATTTTACCAACATTTAATAGTAAAAAAGGTGAGGAAAGTTCAAAAGCAATATTAATTTTAACTATCTAGCAAAATTATATTTTCTAGCAAGAAAGACAGTGCAAACTGTCTTTTATGCACTTCTTTTATAAATCTGCATACAATAATTGAGGTGATTATATGAAAGATATTTTATTATTACATCCTTTATTATTAACATTTATTTTTGCTAGTATTAATTGGTTATTAACATTATTTGGAGCTGCTCTAGTTTATTTTGTAAAGAGCACAAAAAGAAAATGGATTTCAATGGCTACGGGCATGGCTGCTGGGGTCATGTTTGCTGCATCTTTTTTCTCTTTATTGCTACCAGCAATGTCAAGACTAGAAGGTCAATCAAAAATAAATCTATTTATTATTCCACTTGGATTTATTATTGGGGCTCTATCAATTAAATACTTTTCTAGTTTAATTGCAAGAAAACAAAAACAAAATTATTGTTATTGTAATCAAAGTAAAATGTTAATGTTTGCTATGACTTTACACAACATTCCAGAAGGTTTTGTAGTTGGTGTAGCTTTTGCAGGTTGTCTTGCTGGCAATTACTTACCAGCAATTATCCTATCAATTGGTATTGGAATACAAAACTTTCCTGAAGGATGTGCAATTTCTTTACCGATGCATCAATCTGGTAAAAGCAAATTTACTGCACTAATGTATGGACAATTATCTGCACTAGTAGAGATTCCAGCTGCTATTATTGGTTTTTTATTTGCAACTTCGGTTAGCCAAATACTACCATTTACACTTGCTTTTGCTGCTGGAACAATGGTTTTTGTGTGTGTTGATGATTTAATTCCTGAAGCAAGTAAATGTAGAAAAGGAAAGCTTGCATCAATCAGTTTCATTGTAGGGTTTGTAATAATGATGACATTAGATATTTTATTATCTTAAAAAGAGCTATCTGCTCTTTTCTTTTTTTACATAAACTAGTTTATCTTTTTCGACTACACAATAAAAAATATTATCTATCTCTTCATTATGAATATTCTTCTTTAGCCAATCAATATCTTTATTTAATAATTCTAATACTCGTATATTTACGCAACCATCAACAATAACAGCATCAGGAAATTTCGTTTTACTATCCTGCTTTTTTATAATTGATAACGTCCCATCTCTTTCAAGCACTGCAAAGGCAACATCACTTATACTATCCACGCCTTCTAAACGTAATTGGTGACATAAATCATCAACACTATAACGAAGATTTTTCATTATTTCTTGCTTTATTTGACCGTTCACTACAATGTAGCTAGGTTGTCCTTCTAAGATGTTTCGAGCCTTTTTTGAATGTATGGTTATAATTGATACTACTTTATCTATAACCACTAATGTAATAGTTGCAATAATACTATGTGTCATATTTAAAGTATCACTACCAATAGAGATTGTTACAAGTTCTGCTAATACTAGAAAGACAACAAAATCAAATACATTTAGTTGACTAAGTTCTTTTTTACCAAATAATCTAAGTAAAATTGTTACATATATATAAATCATGATACTCGTTAAAAATATAGCAAACATTTAATTTCATCCGTTCTATTTTGTATTTTATAAACATATATAGCAATAGGAGGTTTATATGAAAAAGCAACTTATTTCTTATGGGAAACTACTTGGTTTCAATCTTATCACTACAACAATTTTTAGTATTATTATTACAATATTTTTACTATTTATACCTATTCCTTCAACAATTTACACTATTGCTTTGAATACTGTATCTTTGCTTATATGCGTTCTTTGTGCTATTTATTTTTATAAAATCATACCTAGTAAAAGACTCATTCATAGCATCATATTTTCACTTCTCTATATTGTTTTGCTAGCTATTATTTCAAGTTCATCATTGTCATTATTTTCTGTAATAATTCGTCCAATCGTATTTATAACAACAATTCTAATATTACAAAGATTATCTCGTTAAATACAAAAAACGCAATTAATATTGCGTTCTTTGTTGGCTAGGTAATTGGTTTATTATAATGTTTGTTCTGTTCTTTCAATGATATCATCTTGTGTAGCTTTTGATAACACATTGAAAAATGCTGAATATCCTGCAACACGGACAATTAAATCACGATATTTATCCGGATTTGCTTGTGCGTCAAGTAAAGTATCTTTTGATACAACGTTATATTGTACGTGATATCCATCTAAGCGATTAAAGAATGTTTTAATCATCATTTCTAACTTACGTTTATTTTCTTCTGTAGATAACATTTGTGGAGTAACTTTTTGATTTAATAATACACCACCTGTAATATCTTGAGTAGGAAGTTTTGAAACTGTTTTAAATACTGCTGTAGGTCCGCTTTTATCCATTGAATGGGCTGGTGAACAACCTTCAGCAAGAGGTGTTCTAGCATTACGACCATCAGGTGTAGCTAAGGTTCCACGTCCTTGACCAACATTTGCTGAGATTGATGAAGTACCAGCATAACGGATACCACCAATTGGCCCTCTACCAAAACGAGTACTAGGGTATTTTTTCATTTCATCAATATATGAATTATAAGCATCAACTACTAATTGATCTACATAGTCATCATCATTTCCATATTTAGGTGATTCATTAATTAACATTTTTTGAATTTCTTTATTCTCTGGGGATGTAAAGTCATCTTCCATCGCATTCCATAATTGTTCAGGAGTAATTTTCTTTTCCTCAAATACTAGTTTTTTTATTGCAGCCATGCTATCTGCCATATTTGCGATACCGATTTGCAATCCTGAGATGAAGTCATAAATTGCTCCACCTTCTTTAATTGTTTTTCCTCGACCAATGCAATCTTGCGTTAACGTTGAACATAAAATATCTGGTACATCTCTTTCAGATGCTAAGTCAACTGCATTTTCTACAATCACAGATAGTCGAACGATTTCACGAATTGACTTATCCCAAGCCTCTTCTAACTGCTCAAAAGATTTCATATCTTTAAAGTAACCATACCCTTTTACAAAGCGTTTACCTGATGTTACATCAACACCATCATTCATAACTGCTAGTAAGATTCTTGGAAAGTTTTGGTATGACATTCCAGTACAACGATACCCCCATTTTCCAGGAACAGCCGTTTCAACACACCCTATTGCTGAATAGTTATATGCATCTTCTTCTTTTACACCGTACCCAATAAATGATGGAATAATAATTTCATCATTATTAAATGCTGGCATCCCTGTTCCTAACTTCATAACCTCAATGCATTCATTAAAAAACTCAGGATGTAAACCATTATAATATCGTACTGTAAGGTTTGGTTGAGGTAATCTAGTTTGTGCTACAGATTTTAAAACTAAAAATGAAAGTTTGTTAACCGCATCTTTTTTATCAGGTGTTTGACCACCAATAGTAACATTTTGGTACATTGGACTACCGGCACTACTAAAGGTATGTGCTTGACTTCTTACTTTATTAATAGTCATCGTTTTAATCCATAAGTTTGTTAACAATTCTACTGCTTGTTCTTCATCTATTATTCCATCCTTTAAATCTGCTTCAAGGAATGAATTCATATATTGATCAAAACGACCATATGATAATGAATGTCCATTTGATTCGATTTGTAAGATTAGTTGAATAAACCAAACTGACTGAATCGCTTCTTTAAAATTTGTTGCTGGGTAGTAAGGAACTTTTGAGCATATATCACTAATTTCAAGTAACTCTTCTTTCCTTTTACCAGTTGCATTGCTAGCTAGTTCTTTAGCTAACTCGCTATAACGAGTTGCATATGTTTTAACTGCATCAATAACTACAAGTACTGATTTATAAAATATATGTTTATCAATACTTTCAGGTTTACACATATCTAATTCTTTATATAGTTTTTTTGTTCTTTCTTCAAACCCAATTAAACCTTTTTCTAAAACTTCTTGATAATCAACTGCTAAATGGGCATCTCCAGAATTTAATTTTCCTTCCATTCCAAAGAATCCAGTTTCCATAAATACACTTACTTCATCTGGTAACAATGCTGCTCCTTTTGCTCTTAGATTATTGTTTTCCCAAAAAGGTGCAATTGAACGTAAATCTTCTTTCGTTTTCTCTGTAATGTAGAAAACATCACCATCACGTTTTTCAAATAAATCTAGTTCATTAATAACAAATTCTAGTGTGTATTCAGGAAATACTGGTGCATCTTTATTTGATGCAGCTTGATTTCCAACAATTAATGTTTCATCTTCTATATAAATAGACATTTTTTCTAAAATATTTTTTAACATTAATGCACGCTTCATTACTGGTGGTTGGTTTTGATGTTCCTTATATGTCTCAGTAACTAACAATGCACGCTGGGCACATACATAAGGTTTTTTATCTAACACTTTTTCTCTAAAATCATCCATTCTTGGTGTCAAATCACCAAAACGCTCAACATTTTTCATTACATTTCCTCCTGTGTTTCATTTGAAACTTTTAATACTTTCAATTTATAATTAAATTATAAAACTATTTTTATAAATGTCAAGAATATTACATAAACAATATAGAATAGTTTCATATGAAATTAAAATTTTACAACTAATTGATAATATGTTATGATACTGTAGAAAAAGGAGACAAGATAATATATGAGTAAAGGTATTATATTTAACATCCAAAAATTCAGTATACATGATGGTCCAGGTATTCGTACAACTGTATTTTTAAAAGGATGTCCACTCAAATGTAAATGGTGCTCTAATCCAGAATCACAATTAGAGAAAATTCAAATATCATGTGATAAAACAAAGTGTACACATTGTAAAAGTTGCATAAACACTTGCCCTGCAAAATCTATTTCAATGCAAAACAATAATATTGTTGTAGATGCAGATACATGTATTGGTTGTGGTAATTGTATTCAAAAATGCCCTACTAGTGCATTATCATTTGAAGGAGAGTATAAAGAAGTTGATGAGATTGTAAAAGTATGTATGCAAGATATTGATTTCTACGAAGAATCAGATGGTGGTATCACAATTTCTGGTGGTGAAGGAATGAGTCAACCACAGTTTTTAAAAGCATTAATTAAAAAATTAAAGGAGCATAACTTACATGTAGCAATTGAAACAACAGGGTATATTGATCCAACTGTTTTCCAAGAACTTGCTAGTATGCTGGATTTATTGTTATTCGATGTTAAACATTATGATTCTATAAAACATTTTGAAGGAACTAATGTGCATAATGAATTAATTCTAGAAAATCTAAAGTGGTCAGTTGAACATAACATAAATTTGCTTGTTAGAATTCCCGTTATTCCTGACTTCAATGATTCTTTAGATGATGCAATCGGTCTTGCTACTATATTACAAAATTTTGGTATAAAAAAAGCTCAACTTTTACCTTTTCATCAATTTGGTGAAAAGAAGTATGAGTTATTAAATATGATATATACATTAAAAGATAAAAAAGCCCTTTATCCAGAAGATTTGCATGAATATCAACAAATCTTTATTGATAAAGGTATAGAGTGTATTTTTTAGGAGCTTGCTCCTTTTTTTATGCCTTATAAACATTGATACCATTTTTGATAAGATAATTTTCAATATCTATATTAATGTCACTATCTGTATAGACACTTGTTACTTTATCATTATCAATAAGTGATACAACGCCCTTTTGTTCAAACTTAATCGACTCTGTGACAACAATAACATTTGTTGCTTGCCTTGCCATATCACGAACTGCTTCGCTTCGCATGTAGTCATTTCCAGTAAAGCCTGTTTCTTTTGTAAAACCATCAGTACCGATAAATAGCTTATCGACAAAAAAAGTTTCTGCACATTTTCGTGTTATTGGTCCTACCATGACTTGAGATTCACTTTGATATTCTCCTCCAAGTAAAATCACTTTAACAGTGCCAATCTTACGGATATACTCAGCAATAAATGCAGAATTGGTAACTAAGGTAATATCTTTTTTAGTTTTAGCAAGTTCTAAAGCTACTAGGGCACAACAAGATCCAGACTCAATCATAATGGTTTCACCGTTTTGAACAGTATTAACGACTTGTCTAGCGATATTTTGTTTACTATCATAGCGATATGCTAGTCTGTTATTGATATCATCGGAATCATTAATCTTTGCATATCCGTGTTCTCTTACAATAATCCCACTTCGTTCTAATATATCTAGGTCTTTACGAATTGTAACCTGGGATACTGCAAGTAAAGTTGATAGTTTTGTTACCTCCATTTTTTTATTTTCAGTAAGTAGTTCAAGTATTTGTGTATGTCTTTTATTCATCATGATTTTCCTTTTCTTGTTACACAATATCATAATTATGTTTCATTTGCAACATAACATGATTTCGTTTATACCATATATACAATTAAAATAAAAAACATTGATTTATAATCAATGTTAGTGTACAAATTCAAATTTTAATATACGTACGTCGTAAGCTTCTGCAACCCCTACTGTTACAATGGTATTAACTCCATTGCCAAGTAATGCTTTAGCTAGTGGAGATTCATTTGAAATTTTCCCATTTCCTGGATCCGCCTCGAAAGAACCAACAATTTTAAATACTTCAGGTTGCGCATCTTTTTCAGATAAATCTAAAATAGTAACACTCATACCTGGTTTAACAACCTCAACATCTACTGATTCTTCTGAAATGATTTCAGCGTGTTGTAACATATAATCAATTTCTTTAACCCTTGCTTCTAAGTGCGCTTGTTTTTCACGAGCAGAGTCATAGTCAGCATTTTCCGACAAGTCACCTTGTGAACGAGCTAATTGTAACTCTTCAATTACTTTAGGTCTTTCAACATTAACTAATTTTTCTCTTTCCTCTTTTAACTTTTCAACACCACTTTGGGTTAACAATACTTTTTCTTGTTCCATATTTTCACCTCGTATTCAATAATATAGCATATTTTAATTAATTTATCTAGTATTTATCAATAATCCACAACTTTATTTCTATAGATTATATTAATCTACCCATATCATTCGTACTCACTTTTTCTAATACCTCGATATATAAAATTTCCATAGGATGTCTTGCAACATCAATACTCTCTTTATCTTCATTATAAATTTTATTTATTTTAACGACAACCGGATCATGACTTGGACTGAATATTTCAACTAAATCGCCAAGTTTAAAATAATTTCTCTGTTCAATCATCGCTAGCTTTGTATCCTCATTATAGTCTAAAATACGCATTACAAATTCTTGCGTAGGATGTTCATTACGCTGATTAAATAATTGTCCATGATGGTCTGTTTGCCCCATAAATAACCCTATTGAAGTTGCTCTGTTGGCAGCTTTTTTTAATTGATTTTCATATTTATGATAATCATTGAAATTATCTGGATCATCACAATAGTCATCAATTAACTTACGATAAGCAGATACTACTGTTGCAACGTAATGCAACGATTTCATACGTCCTTCAATTTTAAAAGAATCAATACCTTCCTCTATTAATTTTGGAACATGTTCTAGTAATGCCATATCTTTACTTGACATACTAAATGGCGTATTTTCATCACTTATCATTAGTCCATCTTTATATATTTGATAATACCAACGACACGACTGTGAGCATCCGCCACGGTTAGCATCACGGTGTGAAAAATAATTTGATAGCATACATCTTCCAGAATAATGGATACACATTGCTCCATGAACAAAGTACTCTAAATCAATATCACACTTTCTACGAATTTCTTGTAAATCATTAAATGATACTTCCCTTCCTAAGACAACACGATCAACTCCTAATTCTTTAAAGAATGAGACAGCACCCGAATTGATAACAGATAGCTGCGTTGAGACATGAACCTCAAGTTTTAAGTTCATTGACAAGGCAATATCCATAATATGTAAATCAGCAACAATAATTGCAGTAACTCCAATTTGGTCTAGTGCTTTTAAATATTCTTTAATTCCTTCTAAATTATCGTCATGTAAAATAATATTACATGTTACATGTATACTTGCCCCGTGGCTTGACGCGAATTCTACTGCTTGTTTGATATCTTCTAAAGAAAAGTTTGAAGCATTAGATCGTAAAGAAAATTCTTTTCCACCAACAAAAACAGCATCAGCACCATATAAAATAGCTACTTTTAACTTTTCTAAATTTCCTGCTGGAGCAAGTAATTCTGGCTTCTTAATAATTTTTCTTTTGCCACTTACAATTTTACTAATTGTTTTCATTTGCTTCTCTCTTTCTAATATCTTCAAGACTATATACCGTTTGATCAAATAAAAAGCTATGTCCATATGTCATGGTTTT
This sequence comes from uncultured Erysipelotrichales bacterium, assembly GCA_964369175.1. Taxonomy (GTDB): domain Bacteria; phylum Bacillota_I; class Bacilli_A; order Erysipelotrichales; family Coprobacillaceae; genus Tannockella. The sequence goes on from CAYJEM010000018.1 coordinate 17,681, forward strand.
ATCAAGTGCTTTTAAAGTGCTAATACTATTATCTTGAACTCCATTACTATACAATTTTACAACTTCTACTAAATGCTCTGGTAATAGAAATAATGATTCAATATATCCATACGTAAAACAATCTAACATATCTAAAATATCAAGTGTCTGTATTTGTCTTTTTGTTGTGATATGACATCCATATTTATCTTCATAAATATGACATTGGTCTTCTATTCCTTGTCCTTTGATTGTAATTCCATCATCATAACTAGTTGTTTCTATTTTTCCATTATTTACAAAATAATTAGTCAATAAATTCCGCTTAGAATACGCCATATACTCAACACCATGAACTTGAACAACTGTATCTATATCAACATTACTTGCAATTTTTTGTTTTTCTACTAGTGGTATCTCTCTTGCAAGAAATGCACCTGAAATCCCCTTCTTTCCTAAAACTTGCAACGTGGCATAATTTGTATTTAATGTATCTGGAGAATATATCATCTTAAATTTATACTGGTTAATACTTACAATTTGTAAAACTCCAAAATCTTGAAACAAAAGACCATCAATATTACAGTCATTCAACATTTTTAAATGTACTTTTAAAGCTTCAAAGTTACATTCTTCAACTAATGCATTGCATAACACAAATAATTTTTGCTTAGGTAAGTCTTCCTTTAATTTCTTTAACTGTGTATAGTTTAATGACAGTGCTTGTCGACATGAAAATTCTTCCATACCTACTACGTAGTTGTTTATTCCTAATGTCTTTAGTTGTGGCACTATTTCAAGTGCATTTATATGTACTAAGTATTCCATTTTCTACCTTCTTTTTATAACACAGATTCCATCACCAATTGAATAATATGTTACTTCATATAATGTGTGATCAAATATCCAGTCTTTGAATCTTTTAATTTTTTTTACTAGCTGTTTTGTATTACGATTTTTTATATTATCAATATCATATATCATTCCATGAAAGTCTAAATTATCAACAATACAAATCCCTTCTTCTTTTAGAAATGGGATATATTTTTCAAAGAACTTTTGATACTGTGCTTTAGCTGCATCAATAAACAAACAATCAAATTCCTTATATTGTAGTGTATTTACATCAAATTGCAATGCATCACATAGATGAATTGTTATTTGATTATCTAAGTTATGTTCTTTAATGTTATTTTTTGCCTCAAGAAAACGTTGATTATCAATTTCAATTGTTTCAACCTTTAATCCCTCAATATTCGATGTCATCATCATTGCTGAATATCCAATTGCACTACCAATCTCTAGACAAGTAGTAGCATGGATTTTAGATAATTCATCAACCAAAAATTCTATTCCTTCTTTTTGCATAACAGGAATATTTCTTTCTAGTGCATGTTTTTCGATGTCATCAAAATAGATTAATCCTCTAGCCATTGTCCTGCATCCTTTGCTTCTTGGATTTTATCTAAGTGTTCTTGATATGTTTTAGTATACACGACTGTACCACCTTTAATCGCAAAGAAAAAGAAATTATCAGTTTTTTCGTAGTTCAATGTTGATTCAATTATTGCTGGTGTAATTGATGAAATCGGGCCTACTGGAAGTCCAGGGTATTTATATGTATTATACTTTGAGTCAACCTCTAAGTCTGAGTATGTTACTGCAACTTTAGTAACTTGATTAGCATAGTTTACTGTGACATCACTTTGTAGTAATTGATTTGTTCCACCAACTTCAGTTTCTAAACGATTAATAAATACACCCGCTATTTTACTATGATCTTCTAAAAACAATGATTCTGATTGAACAATCGATGCAAGTGTTAAAAATTCATGTACTGAAACGATTTCACCATTTATCATAAATTCTTGAATTTGTGCTCGATATGGTTCTAATACTGTTTCTGTTTGATCCAACATCACTTTTGTTGCTGCTTCAATTGTAAGATGTGAATCACTTAAAAAGTATGTATTTGGCGCTAAGTATCCTTCTAGAGGAAACATTAGACCATCATCAATAATTTCATTATCTAAGAACCAATATTGTTCGATTAATGATTCTAAGTATACTTTATCAGTCCATTTTGTTAAAATCTCTTCTTCACTTACTTCTAATACTGTTGCTAAGCTACTAGCATATTCTGGTATACTAGTACCTTCAATAACTGTAAAAGATATAGATGCTATGTATTGTGGTTCACTCTCTTCTAATATGTTACATATAGTTTGAAAGTCCATATTTTTATTTAATTTATATGTTGCAGCTTTAAACTCATAATCATGAAAACGTAAATGTAGTGATGCCATCATTTCGTTCTTTATAAGTCCAGCTTCATTTAATTGTGCTAGAACAGAATTTGTCCCACCCTCAATTTTTACAACAACTTCTAAATTTTCATCACTTGGTGCCTTTAAACCATCACTATACATAAAAAAAGCCCCTGCTCCTGCAATTATTAATATAATAAGTAATCCTATAATAACTTTTGTAAATTTCTTCATATACTACCTCCAGGCTACATTATATGTTATTTTTAGATATGTTTCAACATATCCATGCAAACTCATATCGGAATAAAAAAAGAAGAAGATTAAGAATCTTCTTCCGTGTTTTATTGTTCTTTTACAGACATATCATAAAATCTTTGAATACATACTGGTTCATTAATTAAATATGAGTATTCTTTGTCAAATAATAATCCATCTTTTTCACGATTTAATTCATACACCTCAATAATCCCAGCTTTTTGACACGTTAAGACAATATATCGGTCTTCAAATATTTCTAAAGATCCAGGGTTTGCTGAAGTGTCTGCAAAATCACGATATTCTAATTTTCCATCCTCTAGTACTCTAAATAATGTCAAACTATCATGCCCACGATTTGCAACAAGAAAGAATTCACCATCATTGGTAAATTTACCATATGCTGCCAAGTTTTCTTCATCGGGATATGTAACTTTATCATATGTATCAACTGTTTGTACTCGTGTGAATTTTCTATCTTTATACGTATACACATCGATAGTACTAGATAATTCATTTATAATATATGCAATATTTCCATCTTTATTAAATAATAGTTGTTTTGGACCACTTCCTGGCTCCACGTCAAACGACGCCTTATCATCTAATACTAATGAACGATCTTCAGCCACATTATATAAAAGCACTTTATCACTCCCTAAATCTAGAACACATAACTGTTCATCAGGAGTCATAGTAACAAAAGTAGGATGAGCCATTGTTTGTCTCTTTTCATCAACACTGCCACCTTCTAACTTATAAACATGAACACGTTTCACCAATTTCTTTTTGATAATACTACCTACCATAATTTCACCATTATAATAATCAGCACCAAAAATCGTTGTAGCTGTTTTATCATCACCATTTGTACAAGCATGAACATATGTTTTTCCATTATCGCTAAGTCTTGATGCAAGTGCTAATGTTTGAACAGTTGAGGCATAACTACATATTCCCCCATCACTTTCTAGTCCAGTACGATTACGGTACGTTACACAAACAAAACGTCCATAACTAAAGCTATAAGATGGATCAGTTGGTGTCTTAAAGTGTGTTTTAAAGAATATTTCACCACTATCTAAGTCAATTTCAAATGTGTATACACCTCTAGTTTGGGCATTACCATATGAATTTACAAAAAACGAATCTAATTTTCTACGTTTTGAAAATAAACCACCTTTAAAAATCGGCATAATACTTCTCCCTTCCTTTAAAAAAAGCTAAGTAATTATTACTTAGCTATATATTGATTGATATTAGTTACATCCGCAACCTTCATCATGGCTTCCACCACAACAAGTTGAATCATCATCATTGCATCCACAACCTTCTTCTTGGCTATCATTGCATCCACAACCACATCCTGATTCTTCTTCACCTTCTTCATTTGCAACAAATGTTTGGAATACTTCTTCAATCATTTCCCACTCTTCTGGAGTTTCGATTTCATATAATTTTCCTTCATCATCATAAATTGATGCAAATACATTTGTTTCTTCTTGTGAAGGATCATAGTATAATACATATTTTTTTCCTTTATCTTCATCATCAAATGTAAATAACACTTCAAATTCAATTTCATTTCCTTGATCATCTACTACTTTAATTTTATTTGCTTCCATAATTTTACCTTTCTATTTGCTGTCTAAGTAACCTTGTAAAATAGTTACTGCAGCCATTTTATCAACAACTTGTTTTCTTTTTTTTCTAGAAACATCTTGAAACAACAACGTATTAGTGGCTATCTTTGTTGTTAAACGCTCATCAATAAGTAATACTTCAATACCTTCAATAGCATTTTCAAGTTTCTCTTTAAATGCAATCGATATTTCACCACGTATTCCAACATCACCATTCATATGTTTTGGTAATCCTAAAACAATCTTTTTAACATTATTTTCTTTAACAAGCTCTTTAACTCTTTGAACAGCATGCTCATCTTGATTTTCAGGAAAGCGAAATGTTTCTACACCATGTGCTATCATTCCTAAAACATCAGACATTGCAATCCCGCAAGTTACCGAACCTAAGTCTAAACCAATAATCTTTTCCATTTAATTCTCCACATATGACTTCACTAATTCTTCAATGATTTCGTCTCTTTCAATTTGTTGAATAATACTTCTTGCATTTTTGTAGCTTGAAATATATGCTGGATCATTTGAAACCAAGTACCCAGAAATTTGGTGTACCGCATTGTATCCACGCTCTTCTAGGGCTACAATAACTGCTTGAAGATTACTACGAATTATTTCTCTTCTCATATCTTCTGAACTAAAAACCTTTGTTTTATCTAAGTCTTGCATACATAACCCTCCCTTTAGTTGTTCATAAATATATTTTACACTATTTATTTAGTAATTACAAAATATTTTTAAGTACATCTTTAACAAGTATACTATCAATTGGGTCTGTAGAACCACCTTGTGCAAAGTCGGGTTTTCCTCCTCCACGTCCAGATACAACTTCATTGATAGCTTTAACGATATCTCCAGCCTTTTTGCCTGCTGCCACTACATCTTTAGTCACAGCTACAAAATAAGAATATTTTCCTTCATTATTTGATAGTACAATTACTATTCCACTATCCATTTTATCTCTAAAATCGAATGTTAACTGCTTTGCTTTGGTTGCATCTAGTGATTCTTCTACACATAATACTTGAACATTATTTATTGTTTCAACATCATTTGCTTTGCTTGATGCAACTAAGCTATTTAATTTAGATGTTACTTGTTCTAATTCTTTTTTCAAATTTGTATTTTCAGCTTCAATGCTTTCTACTTTAGTAACCACATCTTTACGATTTTTGATTTTTACAATATCGACTATTTTATCAATTGTTGTTTTTTCTTCAATTAATGCTAGGTAAGCTTTTTTACCAGTAATTGCTTCAATACGACGCACTCCACTTCCAACACTTTCTTCTGATACAATTTTAAATAATCCAATTGCACTACTATTTGCAACGTGACAACCACCACATAATTCTACTGAGAAATCACCAACACTTACAACACGTACAGTATCGCCATATTTTTCACCAAATAGTGCCATTGCTCCTAAATTTTTTGCTTCATCAATTGACATAGATGCAATATCAACTGTTTGACCTTTAAAGATTTCTTCATTTACAGTTGCTTCAATTTCATTAATTTGTTCTTTCGTAACTTTTTCAAAATGTGTAAAGTCAAAACGCAAACGATCAGCATCAACAAATGAACCTGATTGATGAACATGTTCACCAACAATATTTTGTAATGCACTATGCAATAAGTGTGTTGCAGTATGGTTTGCAGTTACACGATTACGTTTATTTATATCAACGTGTAATGTAACAACATCACCAATTGTAAACTCACCATTTTCAATTGTTACAAAGTGTAGGTGTTGCTTATTTGGAGCTTGGTTAACTGCTGTTACATTTGCTATTGTATTACCTTTTTCAATTGTACCACTATCACTACATTGTCCACCCATTTCAGCATAAAATGTTGTGTTATCCAAAATAATTTCTCCATTGCCTTGAATGCTATCACATGCCTCACCATCTTTAAATACACCAATAATCGTTGCTTCGATAACCTCAGGATTATAACTAAATGTTGCTGATTTAACAAAATTCATTAAATCTGGTTTTTGACTAGCCATAGATTCAGTAGTTGCCCTTGAAGCTCTTGAACGTTCTTGTTGTTTTTTTAGTTCTTCTTTAAAACCAACTTGATCAACTGTATAGTTTGATTCTTCAGCAATTTCTAAAGTTAATTCAAATGGGAATCCATAAGTATCATATAACTTAAATGCATCTTCACCAGAAATAACAGATGATGTACTTTTTGAAATAACTTCCGCAAGTAACCTTTCACCATGATGTAATGTTTTATGAAAACTCTCTTCTTCTTTTTTTACTAATTGACTTACTAAATCAACTTTTTCTGGTAAATATGTATAATAATCTTTCATAATATTTGATACAACTTGAACCAAGTTATACATAAATGCATCTTCAACACCAATTTGTTTTCCAAAACGAACTGCACGACGTAAAATACGACGTAACACATATCCACGTCCTACATTATCAAACAGAGCACCATCAGCTAATGCAAATGTGACTGTACGAATATGGTCAGAAATAACACGGTATGCCATTTTGTTATCTTGATATGAAACGGTTGCAAGTTTTTCTACAGCTTCAATAATTGGCATAAAGAAATCTGTATCAAAGTTTGTTTCGCCATCTTGGATAATACTTACAAGTCGTTCAAGCCCCATTCCAGTATCAATGTTTTTTTGTGGAAGTTCTTTATAGTCAATGCGTTCTACACCCTCTTTAGAATTATATTGTGAAAATACTAAATTCCAAATTTCTACATAACGATCATTTTCTAATTCTTCATAAAATAATTTTAAACCAATATTTTCTGGATCATAAGCTTCCCCACGATCATAAAAAATTTCAGAATCTGGACCACATGGTCCTTCTCCAATTTCCCAGAAGTTCCCAGGTGTTTTTAACATATGAGTAGGATCAATATCTTTTTCATTTACCCAATAATTGTAAGCTTCTTCATCATCACTATGAACTGTTATATATAATTTATCTTTTTCAAAACCAATCCATTTTTCATCAGTTAAAAACTCCCATGCAAAATCAATCGCTTCTTTCTTAAAATAATCTCCAATTGAAAAATTACCTAACATCTCAAAAAATGTATGATGTCTAGATGTTTTACCAACATTTTCAATATCATTTGTTCTTAGCGATTTCTGTGCATTCGTAATACGTGGATTTTCAGGTGTCACTGAACCATCAAAATATTTTTTAATTGCTGCTACACCAGCATTAATCCACAGTAATGTTGGATCATCACTTGGTATTAATGAATGACTTGGTTCCACTTTATGTCCTTTACTTTCAAAATAATCTAAAAATAATTGTCGTACTTGATTTCCTGTTAATTGTTTCATGTTTTCCTCCTAAAATATAAAAAGTCGTCCTATTTCTAGGAACGACTAAATCGCGGTACCATCCTAGTTCATGTATAACATACATGCCCCTTAATTCACTGTAACGTAGTGTTTACGACAAGTTTTGCTTGTACTCAAAAGTAGCTTTCCCTATATATCCATAAGTATTTTCACCAACCATACTCTCTCTAAAATATTTATATACGTACTCTTCTTTTTCATAGATGTAATCGCATTGTATCATACAATTGAATAGATTTCAATACAATCGAATTGTACTTTTTAATAATTTTAATAGTTACTTAGAGATGCGTTTTTCAATTACAACTAGACTAATAATTAACACTACTAATGCACTCAAAAATGTAATAAATACATTTTGGCTAAAACCAGCCACGATATAACCAAAAACACATGCAAACGCAACAATTAGTGCATAAGGTGATTGAGTTGCAACATGGTTTATGTGATTACTTTGAGCCCCCGCACTAGCCATAATTGTGGTGTCAGAGATTGGTGATATATGATCTCCACATACTGCTCCAGCTAATATACTTGAAATTGAAATAACTAAAATTTCTGAACTTTCTGGAAATATTGCAGTAGCAATAGGTATTAATACCCCAAATGTTCCCCAACTTGTCCCAGTTGAAAAAGCCAATCCAGTAGCAACAAAAAATAGTATTGCCGGCAATATTGATGATGAGATATTTGCACTTTGTAATAACTGTTCCACAAATTGTCCTGCACCTAAACCTTCTGATACAACATTTCCAAGTGTCCATGCAAGTGATAAGATAACAATTGCTGGTACCATCATTTTAAACCCTGTTGGAATTGATTCTGCAAAGTCTGTATATGAAATAACTCTTCTTGGAATATATAATACAAACATAAATAGTAATGTGAAAAATGACCCTAAAACTAAACTTGTTGATGCATCTGCACTAGAGAATGCATTTATAATATCAACACCTTCAAAATATCCACCAGTGTATAACATTGCAACAACACATGCAATAATTAGTACAACAACTGGCAATATTAAATCGATAATTTTTCCTTTATCACCTGCTTCAATTTCCTCAGCACTTGCATAATCATCAAGACCATAGTGAACATCACCTTGCATTGCCGCCTCTTCATTTTTCTTCATTAATCCAAAATCAAATTTTCTAAATATCACAAATAATACCATTATAATCGTTAACCATGCATACAAATTATAAGGAATTGTCTGCAAAAACAATGCAAATCCATCGCCACTAGTATAGCCACTTACAGCAGCTGCCCAACTTGATATTGGTGCAATAATACATACTGGTGCGGCAGTCGAATCAATAATATACGCTAATTTAGCACGTGAAACTTTAAATGAGTCTGTAACACTACGCATAACACTACCTACTGTTAAGCAATTGAAATAATCATCTACAAAGATAAGCACTCCTAATCCAAACGTTGCAAGTAATGAACCTTTTTGCGACTGAATTTTTGTCTGTGCCCATTTACCATATGCTTTACTTCCACCAGCACGACTCATTAAAGCTACAATTGTTCCTAAGAAAATAAGGAATATCACAATCCCAACATTTGAAGATAACTCCTGTGACAATGTATCAAATAATAGATGTGTTGCATCAAGTATATTAAACCCAGTTATTAATAATACACCTACTGCTATCCCTATAAATAATGATAAATAAACTTCTTTTGTGATTAGCGCAAGTCCTATTGCGACAATCGGGGGCACTAACGCCCAAAACGTTCCTACTACGTCCATAATTTTCCTCCATATAATAAAAGATACTTTGGAGGAACTATCAAAGTATCTAAATTACATGTTTATATTATAATTTATATTCTTGTATAGCACCCCACTTATAATAAGTGACAGTGAATTGTATATTATACAATTCCCCAGAAATAAGAAAATTGGTGTTTCCCTACATCTTCGGCAAATCAACCTTTCACTATCTAGTCACCAAACCAAATTAATAGTTACTAATTATCATTGCACCTCTATCTTTTGCCCATATAAAGTAACATAAACACCCCATAATGTCAACTACATTGTACATTAAATAGTACAATGTAAACAAAAAATAAGCGAGAAATCTTTCCTCGCTTACTTAATCATTATTTTACTTCTTTACGCTTTCTTTTCAACATCACAAATCCTAAAACTGTAGATGCCATTACCCCACACCATAAAAGAATTGGAGTATTATCACCAGTACTTGGTGTTGCTGCTTTTGTCCAAGTAGCCACAAGCGTATTTGTAGTTGGATCAAAGGTATACCCCTCAAATATATATCCATCTCTTATCGGCTCATCTAATACCGTGTCTTCTGTAATTGTTTGTTTCTTTGGAGGTGTCCCATCATTATTATCAATAATAATATCCTCACCATGATCTACTTCAAATGAATCTTCTGGAAGAGTACCATCAGGTGTAGTTCCAACACCTGGATAAGTTACAGTGTGACGTTCCTTAACAAAGGTATATGTGTATGTTAAAACTTCTTTAGTATACATCATATTGCTAGGTGGTGTAATATCCCAAGTACCATTATGGTATCCTGTGTATGCTATCATATTTGATGGGATTTTTGATAATATAGCTATTGCTAGTGCATTTTCTGAAGGTACACCATCATACATAAATGTAATAACTTCATGAATTTCCATATTTGTACTATCATTCCATGTACCATTTACAACCTTATAAATTACTGTAGTTTGATAGTAATCATCAATACCATCACCTGGAAGTTCTCCATTTGTATCTTCATCTTCATCAACTAATATATCTTCAAATATATGAATATCACCTGGAACTTCAATAACATTATAATTTTGTACATCACTACCAATTACATCTGGAACTAAAACATCGTCATATAGTCCAACGGTAGGTGTCAAACAAGTTTTTTCAATTGTTACTTGTATATCATCTCCAGTAATAAAATTATTTTGTGTTATAACATGGCTATAATCTGGTTCTGGTTGTGTAATTGGATATTTAATATCATTTGCTACTACTTCAACATCTAATGGTGTAATTTCATGTGTAAAGTTTGCAGCCATACTTTCTTTTGTACCACTTACAGCTTTAACCCATAAGTTTTTTTCACCTTCTACATTATGTCCAACAAATGTATCTAAGATATTTGTAGCAAATGCATCACTACGTGTTGTATTTGGGTTAACATCAGTTACAAGTAATGAAACATTTTCTGCTTCTAAATCACTTACTAAACGTCCATCTACATATACATCAAACAAGTCAGTAGCTAGTGTATGGTTTCCACCATCATATTGTATACATACATCCGTTGGTACAACCGTGATTTCTGAAATAGTATTAGTAGTGTAATAGATATTAAACACTGTTGCATCACCGATATATTTCGATACGATACTTGACGTATCAAATTCAATATCAGCATTAGCTGTTGATAGTTCTGTCATCTTTGAAGCAACCAATGCATTTGTTGTTACATCATCAATATATAAACCTAGCTTAGCATCAAATGATGTTGTATCTAATAATGTATTTACGTTCTCTTCTTTTAAATAGAAATTAACTTGTACATTAACATCAGGAACAATAATTTCATCATATATAAATGTTAACACATTGCTCTCATTTACGATATCTCTCGAAATTCTTGTAACTCGAGGCGTGTACCCTTGAATATCCTCAGCGCCAATATTAACCACTTGTGCACTTGTTGATACTTGCTTACTTTCTAATAAAGCTGTACCGTTTCCATCCACATACTCTACAATATAATGTAAACCTTCATATGTTGTATATGTGAAAATTAACTCGTTATTTTCTAAAGCAATTGTATATTCTTGTGATTGTGTCTGCGTTTTATAATATCCTGATGGAAAACCAGCAGTAATTAATTCACCAGAGCTTTTTGCATAATAATTTGCAGTAGTCCCAAATGCTTGATCTGTCAAAGTTTCAGATACTTCATACAATGTTCCATCAACGTCAGTATATTGATGTGTAATTTTCATTGTTAAATCTTGGATTGGGCGCCACTGTGCAGTATATACTACATCTTTTGTAACTGCTTCTCCAAGTGTTGCATACTCATTTGTATCTAGGCTAAGCCACCCGTTAAAAGTATACCCTACTTTTGTTGGTTCTTCAGGTAATTCTAATTGATCATAATTAGCATATACAGTTGTCTGACTTTCTATTCCATCAATATCAAAATCAAAAGTAATATTGTAGTTCGAATCTACCCACTTTGCATGAAGTTGAATATTTGACATTCCCATGGAAGTGTTAAAATCATACTCACTTCCAGGTTCAAATGTTTCAGTTGTATACCATCCAACAAATGTTGATCCTGGTTTTGTTGGTGTATATTCATTTCCACTATTATTCATATGTGTCTCTATATTATGTTCATACGGTATATCATCTATAACATCTAGACCAAAACCATTGTTCAAGTTCAAGAAAATGTCATATTTCTCTCTCATATAGAAGAAATTTTTTATTTCATCATTAGCTTCACCATAACCATCAACATCAACACCAGTTTGTGTTTCTGTCAAACTATCATCTGCTACAAATCCAGGAATATCCATTGGTAAATGTGAAAGCCCCACACTAATAGCACTTCCTCTTGATACAAATGTAATACCATTTTTTTCAATCGTATCTAATCCTGTTAAATCTTGATTTGGTAATGCTTCAACCCAATATGATAATTTTGAAGCAGTCGTTGTTGCAACACCTGTAAAATTGACAACCAAATGACTATCATATTCAGGCATAGCAATAGCTGCAACCGGAATCAATGCATCACGTCCAACAGTTTCATTCCCTATTAATGTTGTTACAGAGAAATTGCTTAGGCTTGGTTGATAATGTGTTGGCCCAATAATTTGCCAACCATAAAATTGAAATCCTTCTCCTAAGTCAAAAGTTGTACCATTTGTTGGGTGTGGCCAAAGACCACTTATATCTTGTCCATATTTAAATGTAAAACGATATTTAGGCCCAGGGAACCACTGATTTACAGGATAAGTATAATCTGTTTCTTCATCAGTTCCTGGGAACATTGTCATTTCTGGGATATATGACTTTCCTTCAGAAATTGATCCGTTTTGCAACTGAAATTCAGCTACATATATTTTATTTATATAATATAAGTTTATAATTGTTGTTCCATCAACATTAACAATTTCAGCATTTGAATCCATTTTATTTGCATATTCACGATATGCTTTACTTGCGTCGTTGCTTATATCACCAGGGATACTAGCTATAAACGTTGATAAGTCCAAGTCACCAACTGCGGTTCCAACAACTGCACTACCTTCTTTTGAAGAATGATATTCAAAATTATTTTTGTCGTTTAACTGCGCATCGCTTAATTCATTAGCAGTATAGGTAAATGGTGACATTCCATCTGCTTGCGTGTAATCAACAGCGTTTTCTCCAATAATTCCATCTTTTTCTACATAATAGTTAACAATATAATTAACTTCTTCACTTTGCCAAATTGCCGTTAAATATAATGTTTCAGCCGGTAATATGAAATTATTTGTTAACGATGTAGCATCATACATAACGTTATATTGATCTTCATATCCAAGAAGTGTATATCCTGGTTTTGTTGCATTCATTGCATGTGATACATCAACTGATTGTTCATATACTCCATCTACTGCTGGGTATTGTGTAGCTCCTTGAGATGTATTAAAAACTACAGACACTTGAATACGCTCGTAATTAATTGTCAGTTCCGTTGTACCATCTTTTGCAACGATCCCTTCTAAGTGACCATCAACATATTTGAAACCTGTTATTTCATTAGCCACTGCATAAACGTGACTTCCCGGAGCCCCATACAGCGTTTCTTCTACTGTATGAATCGTTCCATCAACATTTGGATAATTATGATTTACTGTATATTTTACATCTTCTCCGACATAATCATATGCTATTATTATTTCTGATTGACTAGCACCAGTAATTGTAACTTGCGTATTAGCGTCATCTTGAAGCTTATATTCTGATACAACTGGCGAAGGAATCATTAATGTTTGATCTGTTGTTAATTCTGCTTGATACGTATTTGCGACTGTTTCTCCATCGCTTGATACACCAGGCTTTCCGTATCCAACATATTTTACAACTACAGTATTTACTGTTTGATTATCTTCTATATTTTTTTCATATTTTGCTTTTAGGTTTATTGTAGGTACATCATTTTCACCAGTAAATACTGGTTCTAAAGTTGTTAAATCTACATCCTCGCCACTTGATGTTTGCCATCCAATAAATGTATACCCTTCTTTTTCAGGTGTTGTTGCATTGCTTGGATATGCAATACCATCACCTGTGTAAAATGGTACATTTAGAACAAGCTCATGCCCATCATCATCAAAAAAATTGACCATGAATAAACGTTCAACATTACCATTACTTCGTGTAAGTTGGTTTGATAACAAACCTTCACTTGTACTATAATATTTTACTTCATTATTTGCTTGTGCACTACTACTGATTGTTTCTTGTGTACTTGTTTCGTCTGCTTCAACGGTATGATTAGTCAGTGTTGATTGACTAACGATTCCAAGTACTAAAGCTAAAACGATAGCTAATTTAATACTTTTTTTAAACATTCAATTTCCTCTCCACTCTACACACACAAATATTATCTTATCATATAAATTTAATATTTCAATCCTTTTTATACTAAACATATGTTTAA
>CAYJEM010000019.1:0-31124 GCA_964369175.1 uncultured Erysipelotrichales bacterium
GGTGCAACAATAGCACGTTGCCAGTTTCTACAGATACCTTCGGGTATCTTTTTTTGTCACTATGACTATCTTTTTTGAGTTAGCTTATCAATATTTATCTTTAAATTTATAGCTAAAAATAGTATAATGTTGTATAGGTGGTGAACATATGAAAGTAAAGTTATATTTTGGAAATCCTGAACTTATTAAACAATCGGGTATTGGTCGAGCAATGGTTCACCAACAAAAGGCATTAGAAATGCATAATATTGAATATACTACGGATCAAAATGAAACGGATTATGATATATTGCACATTAACACTGTTTTAGGTGATAGTATTAAACCTATATATCATGCTATTAATAATAAAAAGAAGATTATATACCATGCACATAGTACAAAAGAGGATTTTCGTAATTCATTTTTTTTATCAAATGAATTATCAGGGTTCTTTAAAACTTGGCTTGTGTTTTTATATTCTAAAGCAGATCATATTATTACCCCTACACCGTATGCAAAGAAGCTACTAGAAGGATATGGATTAAAGCAAGAAATCACCCCAATATCAAATGGTGTTGATCTTTTAAAGTTTAATCCTACAAATGAACAAATTAGAATTTTTGAAAATCATTTTAACTTGTCAAAAGACGATATCGTTATTATATCAGTCGGGTGGTTGTTTGAACGTAAAGGGTTTGATACTTTTGTGGAGATGGCAGTTAAATTTCCAACCTATAAATTTATTTGGTTTGGAAATGTGAAGGCATCGAAGCCTACAATGAAGATTAAGAAAATGATTACAAATTTACCACATAATGTTGTTTTGCCAGGATATGTTGATGGTGATACTATCACAGGGGCTTATGGTCGCTGCGATGTTTTCTTTTTTCCAACGCGTGAAGAAACTGAAGGGATTGTAGTTTTAGAAGCATTGGCATGCAAAGCACCGATACTTTTACGTGATATTCCGGTGTTTGATCCTTGGCTTATTAATAACATACATTGTTATAAAGGGAAAGATAACCAGGATTTTGAATATTATATTAATGCAATGGTTACTAAAAAAGTTCCTAGTCTTGTTAATGCAGGTTATGAAGTTGCAAAAGAAAGAGAATTAAAATTAATAGGGGAAGAATTATTAGAAACGTATAAGACGGTTCTAAATAAAAAATAAATTTATGAAACAAAATAGAAAATATTTAATTAATATATTACTTGTAGCTCTATTTGGAGGCGGTGCAATATACTTTACAATTGATTCCGATTTTACCTCTGTAATGCAAGCACTTGTTAATGCTAGTCCAATCTGGGTTGTAATTTGCTTACTTTTAATGGTTTGGACATATATATGTGACGGATATACATTATATTGCTTTGCTAGGCTACATAATAAAGAATATAAAATGTCACAAGGAATACGTAATGCAATGACAGGAATATTGTGGTGTGGTATAACACCATTTGCATCAGGTGGACAGTTTGCACAAGTGTTTGTATTTAATAAACAAGGTGTTCGACCAAGCCAGTCTGCAAGTATATTGCTTATGGCATTTATTGTATATCAAAGTATTCTTGTTCTCTTTACCTCTGTAGTGATGCTTTTTCGTTTGACACACTACAGTGCTATTTACAGTGACTTTTTATATTTATCACTTATTGGGTTTACTGTAAACACTGCAGTAATTGTATCGTTATTTATTGCTGCAAAATCAAAACGTGCTCAAAGATTTGTTACAAATAATGTACTTTTATTTTTAAGTAAAATAAAAGTAGTAAAAAACTTTGGCGATGCTAAGGCAAAAGCGAATGCGCGTATTGATGATTTTCGTCATGAGTTAACAACACTTCAAAAAAGGAAAAAATTATTAATACAAACTTCAATAATTAGTGCAGTAAAATTATTCATTTTGTATAGCATACCTTATTTTGTAGCTAAGGCATTACATATAGAAGTTCATGATGTTGTTTTTTTAGACTTTGTTGGATTAAGTGCATTTATATTTTTAATAACATCATTCATACCTATACCTGGGGCCAGTGGGGGAAGTGAAGGGGTATTTGCACTATTGTTTGGACCAGTGTTTGGTTTAGCAACAGCTCCTGCACTGCTTTTATGGAGATTTATTACATATTATATAGGTATATTTATAGGTGGATTTGTTTTTTTATTTAGTAAGGAAATTAGAAAAAAGGAGAACTAATATGCATATAGCAATTTTTACAGATACGTACACGCCAGATATTAATGGTGTGGCTACATCGTCACGAATACTTCGTAATGAGTTAGTCAAGCACGGTCATGAAGTTGTCATAGTTACTGGTGAACTTCCATCAGATTCATCATATATTGATAATCCAGATGATAATATATTGCGTGTCCCTGGTATAGAATTAAAAAAAATATATGGATATCGAGCTAGTAATATATATTCTTTTAAAATTATGTCTGAACTTCGACGTCGTAGTATTGATTTGGTTCATTGCCAAACTGAGTTTGGTGTTGGAATATTTTCAAGAATCGTTGCAGAAACACTAGATATACCAATTGTCTATACGTATCATACAATGTGGGCTGATTATTCTCATTATTTTTCTCCTGTAAAGTCTGGAGCTGTTGAGGGTCTAGTAAAAAAAATGATTACACGTATGTCTAAAGTATATGGTGGGCATTGTAGTGAATTAATTGTTCCATCAACAAAAACTGCAGACGCTCTTGCGGGGTATGGACTAGATAAACAAATGCACATTATTCCTACTGGGTTAGAGTTGTCTAAGTTTGATGTAACGAATTTGAATTTAGAAGTCTCAAATCAAATAAAAAATAAATACAGCTTGGAAGGAAAGTTTGTAATTACTTTCCTAGGTCGTATTGCACCTGAAAAAAGTATTGATATGATTATTGATGCATTAGAAAAAATAGATCTTGTTAAGAATCCATTTTGTTTTTTAATTGTCGGTGGTGGGCCATCATTAGATGATTTAAAGCAACGTGTAGAAAACGAAAATTTAGGACATTATGTTACATTTACTGGTCCTCAAGACCATGAGATGGTTCCTTACTATTATAACCTATCAGATATCTTCATATCGGCTTCGATGTCAGAAACTCAAGGATTAACATTCATTGAAGCTATGGCTTGTAAAACACCAGTATTGGCACGTTTTGATGATAATTTAAAAGATGTTATTCAAGATGGGTACAACGGGTTCTTCTTTAATACAACTGATGAATTAACTGCACTTGTAGAAAAAATCATGGAAATGGATTTAACAGAGTTATCAGATAATGCCTTAGCGTCTACAGAGAAGTTTAGTAGTACAAGATTTTATAGTGAGGTAATAAAGGTTTATACAAAGGCATTAGAGCGTTATCAAAAAGATCATATCATTACAAAGATAAGTGTTTTAGATAACAACAAAAATTTAGTATACTTCCGTGTTGATAATGATTATATTACGATTACTGTAAATGATGAGGCTTGTAAAAGATATCAATTTGAAGTAAATAACAAGGTAAGCAGTTTAATTATTAGAGAATTAATAGATAATGAAAAAATTGTTAAAGCATATGGAAAAGCTTTAAAATATTTATCATATCGTGATTATACAAAAAATCAGATGAAGAAGAAACTACTTGGTTTAGGGGAGTATAGCGAATATCAAGCTGAATCAGTTGTATCATTGCTTGAAGATAAAAATTTAATAAATGATGATGAATATGCTTTGGCTTATTTAAAGCGTTGTATGCGTCAAAAAACAGGAATAAATAAAGCGGTACATCATTTGTTAGATGCTCGTATTCCAACAGAAGTAATTGATCGCTGTATTGCAGTGTTAGAGGATGATGAAGAATATCAAGCAGCAATTGATTTGATTGATAAAACATATACTAAAGCACAGCAATTTAGTTACAAAAGTATGATTCAAAGAGTTCGTGAAAAGCTATATGTAAGAGGATTTACTAAATCAACGATTGAAAGAGCTATTAATGACTATAATTTCGAGTATTCTTATGAACAAGAGATGGCAGCATTAAATAATGATTATCAAAAGGTATTAACAAAATATCGTAGAAGAGTAACGAATAAACAATTACATGATAAAGTCATAAACGTTCTATTAAAAAAAGGATATAATTATGATGATATTAAATCCATAATGAGTGAGGGTGAATGAATAGATGAATACAATTAATACATTAAGAGCAGGTGATGAAGGTGTGGTTTTAAAAGCCTTAATCACAAATGTCGTAACCGGTAAAACAAACGGAGCTAATAGAGCAACATATTTGAGTTTAACTTTACAAGATAAAACAGGTACAATTGATGCAAAACTGTGGGCCGCGACTCCAATACAAGTAGAAACAATTATTGCTGGAAGTGTAGTGTTAGTAAAAGCAGATGTTATAAAGTATAATGACGATCGCCAAATGAAGGTTTTAAATATTGAAATACAATCGCAGGATGCTAGTGAACAAGTACATTATTTAAAAAGTGCACCAGTAGAAGCAAGTCAATTATTAGATGATGTTGAATCGTTTATTGCGACTATTCGTAATATCCGTATTCATACAATTATTACAGAAATGTATAAACAGCACAAAGAGTCATTTAAAGTATATCCAGCAGCAAGCAAAAATCATCATGAATATGTATCTGGACTAATTCAACATACAGTTGGGATGTTAAATATTGCAAAATCATTGTGTCTCTTATATCCAACATTAAATGCTGACTTGTTATATGCCGGAATTATATTACATGATATTGGTAAGGTTGTTGAACTGAGTGGACCAGTACTTCCTACTTATACATTGAAGGGAAAACTTTTAGGACATATATCAATATGTCAAGCGATGATTAAGGAAACAGCTGATAAACTAGGTGTTGAAGGCGAAGAAGTAACGCTATTACAGCACATGGTATTGTCACATCATGGTAAAAATGAATATGGTTCACCAGTGTTGCCATTAATAAAAGAGGCAGAAATGCTTCATTTAATTGATAATATTGATGCTAGAATGAACATGTTAGATAAGGCACTTGAACAAGTAGAAGTAGGTGAATTTACAAAAAGAGTATTTTCATTAGAAAATCGTAGCTTCTACAAACCAAATATATATAAGAAGTAGTATATTTATAATCTAGAATACTAAAGAGATAATGGAAACGATTCAGTCGTTTGTAGATCATTGTCTTTTTTGTTTGAATAAATTAAACTATATATAAAAAAGAGTAATATTATGACAATTTTACATAGTATTTACTCTTTTTATATATAATTAATATGTTGCATAAAGTAAGATAAAACTTAGTTTCTTATTATAGAAAGAATCTCATTTAATTCTATCTTATTTCTATTTTCGTTAAAGTGTATCTCTAGAGCATCATTACCATATCGAGGAATAATGTGCATGTGAAAGTGCATTACTGTTTGTCCAGCATCTTCTCCAGCATTCGTTAGAATATTAACACCTTTCGCATTTAGTTTTTTCACAATTATTTTTGATAACTCTTGTGTTACTTTTGTCATATGAGTTAGCGTGGCTTGATCAACTTCTAGAAAATTCAAATAGTGTTTTTTAGGGATTACAAGCGTATGACCTACAGTGGTTTGACTGATGTCTAAAAAAGCTATACAGATATCATCTTCATAAACAACATAAGCAGGAATTTCCTTACTATTGATTTTACAAAATATACAATTTTCCATAATATTTTCTCCTGTTTTATAAAAGGATAAGGAAGACCTTATCCAATATATTCTGGTGTTGCACTTTCGATTTGATCTTTTATTTCTGCTTCATATACTTTGAATTCATACATCTCTAAATAGTATGCATTAGCTACTACAGAAGTTGAAGATAACATTGTTAAGTTTTCTGTGACATCTTCTTTAACTGTAGAAAGATCAGTGTTATATACATAAACTACTGCGTATTCTCCAGTTGATGTAGCGATTGCTTTAGAGTATAAACCATCTGCAGTAAAGTTAGTAAGATTTTTAATAATATTCTCATCTACAGAAGTTGATTCATTCGATACGAAACCAACATCTACACCACTATTTTCAGTAAATAATGTATCAAATGTAGTAGTATCTACTGATTGATCAATAATTGCCATTGCATCTGATTCATTGGCAACAGTGATTGTTTTAATGTATTTTACACTAGTATCTTTTACTAATTGATCATAATGTTCACCTA
The DNA here is from genome assembly GCA_964369175.1 of uncultured Erysipelotrichales bacterium. Classification (GTDB taxonomy): domain Bacteria; phylum Bacillota_I; class Bacilli_A; order Erysipelotrichales; family Coprobacillaceae; genus Tannockella. The sequence goes on from CAYJEM010000019.1 coordinate 6,191, forward strand.
CATACTTTTCAACTAGTAATTCATTTTTAACACTTGGGATAATAACATCATTTAAATATGCATCTTTATTTTCATAACCTAGGCTTGTTGCATATTCATCAATTGTTTGTTGAGTATACGCTTCATAATCTGTAATTTGTTGATTAACTAATTCATCAATTTGAGCTTGATCAGTTATTTCTTTATCTGCAATGAAAGTAAGAGCTTCAGCAATAATTGTATTAGCACCTTGTGTTTCTAACAAGTAATGGTAAATATCATCGTTTGTAACATGAATACCATCGATTGTTATAGCAGTATTTTGACCGTCAGTAATTGATGATGAAAAGTTTTGTTCTGTAGTTCCACAACCACTAAGTATAAGTAAAGAAAGCGCTGGGATAATTATTTTTTTCATTATTCAGTTCCTCCTCTAAGTTCATTTCTTGCAGCAAGTTGCTCATCAATTGTAGTTTTCATAATTGTTTCAATACTTGTATCATCGTATGTTATTTGATATGAATTAAACGCTAAGTAAACTAAATATTGGTCATATGAAATAAGTGGTGAATCAATACCTAAACCTTTTATCTCATCACCGATATAGTCTTTATTAGTACTTACACACTTAATGAAATAATATCCGTCAGTTCCTTTTACAGGTTCACTAGTTACTTCACCTTCATTTAGTAAGAATGCTTGTGTTTCTACTTCGCTACCGTATGTTGAACCGATACCGCTAGTATTATCTACAATTCCAATTTGACCGTTATTTGATGCACTGACATCACTAGATCTTTCAGCAGCTAACTCACCAAAGTCTTTACTTGACTCCACTAGTTTTTTAACTTCATCAATTTCTGCTTGTTCTTCTGCAGTTGGAGATTCAACATCAACTGTAGATATTTTTACTATTTGAAGTTCTCTAGGTTTTGTAAGGTTATAATAATCATCTAATACTGTATCAAAATTTGCATCTACATATGCTTGTAAGAATTCTGAGTATTGCAAAGCACTTAATAGTGATTGTTTATAATCATCTAAATCTTGGAATCCTGATTGTTCTAATGCAAGTTGCAGTTGTACGTCAGCCTCAGAACCATAGTTTGAAGCATAAGTTAATTCAATTGATTCAACACGACTATCAGCATCAATTTCCATATCTTTTGTAATAGGGAACTTTTCATCCACTAATTTTTGCAAGACGGCTTCAAAATAAATACTTCCACTATTTGAACTGTCTGTCATTGTTGTAAATAAGTCATCTGCAAAGATATCCTTCTCAGTTAATGAGGCAATAACATCTTTACCATCTTTTTCTACCACTGTGCTACTTTGACTACATCCTGTTAGAAGTAATCCTGTAGTAACAAGTGCAATGCCCATTTTATTTATTTTCATGGTTTTCCTCCTTGTTTGTACCGTATCACATTATACTACTTTTTTTAATATATTTCAATAAAATAGGCAAAAACACATGAAAGTACAAAAATCAAACATAAGGTATAGTAACAAGAAGGTAGGGGATAAAATGATAAATAAATGTGATAGCATGGTATCTGTATATGTATTATTCATATTATTAGTTATCGTTGGTATTTACTGCGTATGTTAAGGAGGGAAAGAGTATGACACACGATAATTCATTTTCAATGGTTTTAGTGTTATTTATTTTATTAGTAATTATTTGTAGTATTTGTTAAAAAAGTCCCGATTGAAACGAACCCCGAAAATTGGACACCCAATTTATAAGAGGTTCGTTTTTATATGGCAAAATTAAGTAGAAATCAAAAAATATAATTCAATCAATGTCTAGAAAAGGAAATTGTTTAGATAATTCACCTACAGAAAATTTCTTTGCAAGATTAAAGAATGAAATGTTTTATGGAAAAGAAAATACCTTTAAAACACTTAGTGAATTAAAGGTAGCAATAGTAGAATATATAGATTATTATAATAATCAAAGGATTATAACAAAGTTAAAAGGAATGACTCCTATACAGTATAGAAATCATTCCTTAGCGTGTTAATTCAATGTCCAATAAAGTGGGTTCGCTTCAGATTTGGGACTTTATAAAAAGAATACAATTGCAAGTATGTGGAATATTGATGCAATTGCAATAAAGCAATGCCAAATAACATGGTTATAGACCATGTTTTTCTTTGCATAAAAGTATGCACCAATCGAATAACAAAGACCGCCTAAAACAATAAAGATTAAAAATAACATACTAGCATTTTTAATTAATGATGGTAAAAATAGTATTGCAGTCCACCCCATTATAAGATAAATAGCTAGTGAAAGTTTAGGTAAACTTTTTAAAGAAATGGACTTATATAATATTCCTGCAAGTACCATTGTCCACTGTATAACTAAAATAATAATTCCTTGAACTCCTCCAATAATACATAGAGCTACCGGAGTATAACTTCCAGCAATCGCAAAATATATAAAGATATGATCTAGAATACGGAAAATGTCCTTATGAATCTTTTCGTGTTCCATAACATGATATAATGTAGAAACTAAAAACATTAAAAAGATACAAATGATAAAGATGCTAACTGCTACTGCTTGTACAATGCCACCAGCCAAATAACTATAAATTGCGCTAATTGGAATTAAAACAAGAGTTGCAATAGTCATCACTCCATGGATAATTGAATTCCATAGCTCAACCTTAAAATATGGTGGGAAAATTTTTCTTATCTTCATCTCTACACGCTTCCACTTTCTCGATATGTTCGTTTATAAATACGTACTACAATTTTACAAATAACAAGAGTTGGCATCGCTAGAATCATACCTACTGGTCCAAATAATGTTCCACCTGTTAAGATACCAAAAAGTACCGAAAGAATATCTAGATCAATTTGCTTAGAATAAATACGTGGGCTAATCACATATGCTGTAAGTGTTGATTGAACAAATATCAAGAACAACAATAAAGCGATTTTATACCCTCCTAAACTAATTGAAACAATAATCCCTAAGGTGTTTGCAAGTGCAGGTCCAACATATGGGAAGACTGCCATAACCCCAGTGATAATTCCTAAAATCAACCAGTTTTCTTGACCAATAGCTAAATACATTAAAGCAGCAGTTCCACCTTGACATAATGCATCTAATACAAATGCTTCTAAATAATTAGAAAGTGAGTATTCCACTTCAATGATATGGCTTGGTAGGTTTTTATTTGCTTTCATTGCAAGCAAAGAAATACGTCTTCTAAGTGATGGGTAGCGAGCAGACATATAGATTGATAATACAAAGGCTATTACGATGCTTCCAATAGTACCTGCAGTTTGCATTAATATATCAAGTGTTGCATTAACAAAATTGCTATTATTGATAATAGAACTTAATGATGATAATGTTTCGTTTAATAACGGTGATATATCGACACCTAGATTTGTACTAACGAAGATATTGATTTCATCAAATCCAGATTGTAATGCAGGAATCATTTCTTGCACACTTGTGATAATTAAGGGAATTAGTAATAATAATAATGTTCCGATAAATGCAAGTGTTCCAACGTAGACAATTGTAATGCATATACTACGTTTAGGAATATAGCGATGTAGTCTAGAGATAATGGTCTCTAGTATAAAAGCAATTACAAATCCAATCACAAAGGGCTGAATAATTGCCCAAACGGTATTAAGGATACCACTCCATAGTGATTCTGTAACAATAATAAGTAAACATACAAGTAAAATACCCAAAATGTTTATAATTAAACTTGTTAATTTTCTTGATAATAATCTATCGACAATTGTTGATAATATTTTCATTTTTTGCACCTCTCTTTGTTAAATATAACATAAAACGGGAATAATTAAAAATGTATTAAATAAAAAGTAAGAATATTAATCACTTCCATTGTTTTTTTTTTCAACTTTTAGTAGAATATATTAGATAAAGAAGAAAGGGGCAAAGTTATGTCGACTTTAAAGATAGAAAATTTGCATGTCAGTATCGAAAATAAAGAAATTTTAAAAGGTGTTAGTTTAACAATTTCAACTGGTGAAACCCATGCGGTTATGGGACCAAACGGAAATGGAAAATCAACATTACTTTCAGCCATTATGGGGCACCCTAAATATACAATTACAAGTGGAAGTATCACTTTGGATGATAAAGATGTACTTAGTATGAGTGTAGATGAAAGAAGTAAGGCGGGGTTGTTTTTAGCTATGCAATATCCCCAAGAAATCCCTGGTGTAACAACATCAGATTTCTTAAAAGCAGCGATGAATGCTAGAAGTGAAAAACCAATTTCATTGTTTAAATTTATAAAAACGCTAGAAGATAACATTGAAGATTTAAAAATGAATGAAGATTTAGCACATCGTTATTTAAACGCTGGTTTCTCTGGAGGAGAAAAAAAGCGTAATGAAATATTACAAATGAAGTTATTAAAGCCTACATTTGCACTATTAGATGAAATTGATTCAGGATTAGATGTTGATGCATTACGTATTGTTGCTAAAGCAATTAATGAGATGGCAAGTGAGTCATTTGGAACACTAATGATATCACATTATAATCGTTTGTTTGAACTAGTACCACCAACACATGTTCATGTACTGATTGATGGAAAGATTGTGGTTAGTGGTGGTAGTGAAATTATTGATAGAATTGACACTGAAGGATACAGATGGGTTAGAGAATTAGGTATAGAGATTCCAACAGAGAAAAAAGAACGTATTATTTTAGAAAGTTGTGCTAATAAAGAAAGAATGAAGACGAAGTAATGGATATGAAAAAAACATTTATTATTGTACAAAATAATGAAATACAGATAACCGATACGTCTTTTGTTACAGTGGAATCGAATACTATTACAATTGAAGATAATGGAGCAGTATACATAACTTATCAATTAGAAAATAAAGAAAAATCGATAACGATTATCAATAATGCTAAAGAAACAACAATATTTGAAAAATATCGATTCATAGGAAAATCAACTTTACATAAAACAATTAAAGCAAATGATTACTCTTCAATAGCTCGATATGTTGATAATGAAACAGGAAGCCTTGATAATGAAGAAAACATGGCCCAATGTCATGTTTATGAAACAGTGGAAGCTAATGAAGGTGTAAAAATTACATGTGCATATGTAGATATGGCAGATGCAAAAAATGAAAATAAAATAATTTACAAATTAATAGGACAAGATGCAAATGTCAATGTTCGTTTAGCGGCGCTATCAAAAACTAATGAGTCGAAACATATTGAAATCACAATGGAACATCTAGCACCAATGACATATGCAAATATGGATAATTATGGTGTAGTTAAACAAAATGGATCACTAGTAATTGATGGTGTTTGCACAATAAAAAAAGGGATGTACCAGTCACAAAGTCATCAAGTTAACAAAATTATAGTATTTGATAGTGCGTCATCTGCTAAAGCTAATCCATATTTATATATTGATGAATATGATGTAAAAGCAAGCCATGGAGCCAGCGTTGGTAAAATTGATGAAGAACACTTATATTATTTACAATCTCGTGGACTTACAAGAAATGAAGCAATGCATTTAGTTGTTTATGGCTATTTTACACCAGTTCTGGAATATGTACATGATGATGAATTGAAAGCAGAATTTTCTAATAAAATCAAAGAGAAGGTGCAAATGTAATGATAGCAGTAGAAAAGATTCGTAAAGACTTTCCAATGCTTCAAGGAAAAACAATGCAAAATAAACCACTAATTTACTTAGATAATGGAGCTACAACACTAAAACCAAAATGTGTTATTGATGCTGTATGTGATTATTTATCAAATTATTCAGGTAATGCGCACCGCGGTGACTATGATATTAGTTATGAAGTAGATACAGTATATGAGGCAACTAGACAAAAAGTAGCTGATTTTATTAATTGTGATAAAAATGAAATAGTTTATACAAGTGGTACAACAGATAGTATGAATATGATTGCATTTGGTTATGTACGCAACATTCTTCAACCTGGAGATGAAATTTTATTAACTGTTGCAGAACATGCAAGTAATATTTTACCTTGGTTTGAAGTTGTAAAGCAAACTGGGGCAATTATAAAATACATTCCTTTAGATAACGAAGGAAAACTACATATTGATGCAGTAAAAGAAACAATTACTAAAAATACGAAAGTGATTTCTGTTGCCCAAGTAACAAATGTTGTAGGGTTTGAAGCGCCTATTAAAGAAATTTGTAAACTTGCCCACAGTCAAGATATTATTGTATGTGTTGATGGTGCTCAAAGTACACCACATCAAGCAGTAGATATGCAAGATTTGGATGCTGACTTCTTTGCTTTTTCAGGACATAAAATGTGTGGTCCAACAGGTATTGGAATATTATATGGTAAGTATGAATTATTACAAGCAATGGAACCAATTCGTTTAGGTGGTGGTAATAATGCTCGTTTTTCAAGTGATGGTAAAGTGTCTTTGAAAAATGCACCTGCAAAGTTTGAGGCTGGAACGCAAAATATTGAAGGTGTTATTGGTTTAGGTAAAGCAGTTGATTACCTACAAGCAATAGGAATGGAAAATATTCATAACTATGAAAAAGAGCTTAGAGCTTATGCGATAAGCAAAATGAAAGAAATAGACACATTAGAAATCTATAATGAAAATGCTACAGGGCCAATCACTTTTAATATTAAAGGTGTATTTAGTCAAGATAGTGCTTCATTATTTAATAAATATGGAATTGCTGTTCGTTCGGGACAACATTGTGCAAAGATATTAAGTGACTTTTTACATGTTAATCAAACGTTACGCATATCTTTGTATTTCTATAACACAAAACAAGAAATTGATACATTTATCGATGTTTGTAAGAAAGGAGATGAATTCTTAGATGCCTTCTTTGGATAATATGTTACTTAGACAAATTATTATGGATCATTATGAAAATCCACGTAATCATAAATTAGTAGAAGACCCAACATTTCAAGTTATCAATATGGATTCTGAAACATGTATTGACAACATTGATGTACAGGCAAAAATAGAAAATGGAACAATTGAAGATATTCGTTTTGATGGTGAGGCGTGTGCAATATGTACAGCGAGTACATCAATTATGAGTGAATTATTAATTGGTAAAACTGTTGATGAAGCAAAAGAAATTATTACTCATTACAACAATATGATATTTGAAAAAGAATATGATGAAGATATATTAGAAGAAGCAATTGCTTTTATGAATACACATAAACAAGCAAATCGTATCAAGTGTGCTACACTTGGATGGAATGCGATTGAAAAACTAATCACAGACAGTCAGGAGGGATAGTATGAGTGATATAAATAAAGATATTCCCTCTAGTGAATATGCTTATGGATTTAATGATGGTGATGTTTCGGTATATAAAACATCAACTGGATTAAATGAAGAAATTGTAAGAGAGATTTCAAAGATTAAAAATGAACCTGAGTGGATGCTTGAGTTTCGTTTAAAGGCATTACACCATTTTGAAAAAACACCAATGCCAACTTGGGGTGTAGATTTATCAGAACTTAACTTTGATGATTATACATATTATATTAAGCCAAGTGATCGTCAAGAAACATCTTGGAAAGATGTTCCAGAAAAAATAAAAGATACATTCGATCGTTTAGGAATACCTGAAGCAGAACAAAAGTTTTTATCAGGTGTCAGTACGCAGTATGAATCAGAAGTTGTATACCATAATATGTTACAAGAAGTAGAGGAAAAGGGCGTGATTTTTCTAGATACTGACAGTGCATTGAAACAACATCCTGAAATTTTTAAAAAGTATTTTAATACGATTGTTGCTTATAGTGATAACAAATTTTCTGCATTGAATGGTGCCGTGTGGTCTGGAGGTTCATTTATTTACGTTCCTCCTGGAGTTGTTCTAGACAAGCCGTTACAATCATACTTTAGAATAAACTCAGAACAAATGGGACAGTTTGAAAGAACCCTTATCATTGTTGATGAAGGTGCAAGTATTCATTATGTTGAAGGGTGTACAGCTCCAACCTATTCAAAAGATTCATTACATGCTGCAGTTGTTGAAATTGTTGTATTAGAGGGTGGAAGTTGTCGATACTCAACGGTTCAAAACTGGTCTACAAATATCTTAAACCTAGTTACGAAACGTGCTAAATGTATGGAGAATGCATCAATGGAATGGATAGATGGAAATATAGGGAGTTCTAAGACAATGAAATATCCAGCATGTGTATTAGCTGGTGAAGGTGCTAAAGGAACATGTATAACTATAGCAGTCGCTGGTCAAGGGCAAGTTATTGATTCAGGTGCTAAAATGATTCACCTTGCAAAAAATACATCAAGTAATATCATTTCTAAATCTGTGGCTCGTAGTGGAGGTAAAGTAGATTATCGTGGAATTGTACAACACATGCCAGGAGCAATCAATGCTAAAAGTAAAGTGGAATGTGATACTTTAATACTTGATCGTCAATCAACTAGTGATACAATACCAGTTAATCATGTTCGAAATAATGATTCAATTATTGAACATGAAGCAACTGTTTCTAAAATATCAGAGGAACAATTATTTTATCTGATGTCTCGTGGTTTAACAAAACAAGAAGCTACAGAGATGATTGTTATGGGATTTATAGAACCATTTTCAAGAGAGCTTCCAATGGAATATGCTGTTGAGTTAAATCAACTAATTAAGCTTGATTTTGGAGACCAAGGAATTGGATAAAAAAACAATTCGTACAAATATGTTGCAACAAAGAGAAGGCCTATCTAGAAAACAATGTTTAGATATGTCTTCTTTCATTATTAATAAATTAAAAGAACATCCTTTTTACATCGAAGCTCAATCAATTGGTATTTATGTATCTTTTAAAAATGAGGTGGAAACTTATTTGTATTTACAATCTTTTTTAGATGAAAAAGAGGTTGCTATAACTAAAATAACAGACTTAGGACAAATGGAGTATGTGTGGATTAATCAATTAGAGGACCTTGAAGATGGAAAGTATGGAATAAAAGAACCTAAAGGGAATACATTCATCGATCCAAGTGAACTCGATTTACTAATTATTCCCCTTGTTGCATTTGATAATAAAAATAATCGTATTGGTTATGGTGGCGGTTACTATGATCGTTACTTGCAAAGATATAAAGGAAATACAATTGGTCTAGGGTATTCATTTCAAAAAGTTGATATTATTCCAATTGATATATATGATAAACCTTTGGATAATATTATATATTAAAGTTATAAATTTAACGCGCGATTACTTGAAAAAAATAGTTGTATATCTTACAATTACAAATATAGAGAATATGTCAATTTTCTAGACTATATAGGAGGAAGTTTCAATGTCAAAAATTATTGCAGTAAATGCAGGTAGTTCATCATTAAAGTTTCAATTGTTTGAAATGATCGATGAAAGTGTTATTACATCAGGAGTAGTTGAAAGAATTGGATTCGATGATGCGATTTTTACAATTAAATATGCAGATCAAAAAGATTCTAAAACACTACCAATTAAAGATCATAATCAAGCCGTGCAGTTATTACTAAATACATTACTTGAAAAAGGAATAGTAAATTCGTTAGAAGAAATTAAAGGTGTCGGACACCGAGTAGTTCAAGGTGGAAGTTATTATGACCAGTCAGTTATAATCAATAAAGAAGTATTGGTGCATATTGATGAATTAAGCACGCTAGCACCATTGCATAATCCTGCAGCGCTAACAGGATATCATGCATTTAGTGAAGCTGTTCCTAGTGCGGGAGCAGTTGCCGTGTTTGATACTGCATTCCATCAAACATTACCGCCAAGATGTTATATTTATCCGATTCCATATAAATATTATGAAGAGTATGGAATTCGTAAATATGGAGCTCATGGAACAAGTCATTTCTATGTTTCATCAAGAGTGAATGAACTATTAGGGAATAAAGAAAATTCAAGAATTATTGTGGCACATTTAGGTGCTGGTGGATCTCTAAGTGCTATTAAGGATGGAAAATCAATTAACACATCTATGGGGTTTACACCACTTTCGGGAATCATGATGGGAACTCGCTCTGGAGATGTGGACCCTTCAGTTATGGATTATCTAATTGAAAACTTAGGTATGGATGTACATGATGTCATAAAGATGTTAAACCGTGAATCTGGATTACTAGGTGTTTCAGGGGTTTCTAGTGATTTTCGAGATGTTGAAGCAGCAGCATTAGATGGAAATGAAAGAGCAAAGCTTGCAATTGATATCTTTTACCGTCGAGTAATTGCATATATTGGGAGATACTTCGTTGCATTAGGTGGAGTAGATGCTATAGCTTTTACCGCTGGTATTGGAGAAAATTCATTTCATGCAAGAGCAGGTATCATTGATCTATTAAAGGATGCATTTGGAATCGTAATAGATGAAGATGCTAATATCAATGGTAAAGGGGAACGATTAATCACAAAACCTGAATCAAAAGTTAAAATCTACGTAATTCCAACGAACGAAGAATTAGTAATTGCTAGAGATACAAAACGATTATTGAAATTGTAAGATGACGAAAGTCATCTTTTTTTGTATATTTTACATTATAAAACATACAATGTAATGGTGATACAATGAAAAAGTGGATATGTATTTTATCTGTTATTATACTCTGTGTTGGATGTGTTGGTTATGGGTATCGACAAGTGATGCTTCCTTATATACGACAAATAACTGATCAAGAAACTTTACGTTTTTTACAAGCTGTTGTAAATAATACAGCTTTTAAGCATCAAAAAGTAAGTGAAAAGCTTATCATTGTTGAAAGAAATGAAAATAACCATATAAGTCGTATTGATGTTGATATGGTATATGCATCAGCAATTGCCGGGGAAGTAGTTAGTGATATTGAAGAAGTATTATTCCAAATTGAGGCAGGTACCTTTCAAAATGATGGGTCTACAATATATCAAAAAAAACTTCAAGAAGTAAATGACCAAAAAGCAGTTATTGGTAATATTTCTATGTTAGCATTTTTAGAAACACCATTTTTAAGTGATATTGGACCATATATGCATGTACGATATCATACCTTATCACATGTATCAAGTGAGGTTGAAAAAGATATTAAAAGTTATGGTGTATCACATATTGTTGTATCGATAGATATAAAAGTTACTATTTCTTTAAAAGTGGTATCGCCATTTATTCAAGAAACAATTGAAAAAGAAATTACATTTCCACTAGCGTTGGAAATTATACAAGGGGATGTTCCAAATTGGTATCAAAATTAGATATCCTAGCAAGGTATTATCAAATATATGTAGAAAATATTCACGATGGATATTTTCAATACAATGGTAATTATTACTATATTACTAATCAAAAACTGGATGAAAATACAAAGGACATATATATCCAATATATTCAACAATTACAAATATCAGGTTTTATCATTATAAAAAATATTATGCATAGTTACCATAGTGAAGGTCACTACGTTTATCAATACGAATACACTAAGCTTGCAAAAGAGAATGTTATAAAATGTTCAATGATTCCATATAATAAAAAATATGGCAATATTGAAGATACAAAAAAACATTGGGCATATTTACTTGATAATGCACATCAGTATATCGCCAAATATGCTAGTAGCATTGAGCACAATGAACACTATGTGGTTTTGTTCTATTATTATCAAGCACTTGGTGAAAGTGCCATAAATGTATTAAACCAAGCACTTAAAAATAATAAAAAAGCATCTATTCAATTGAGTATAAGCCATCGAAATCATCATGAATTTTATGAATATCTGATTAATCCTTATAATGTACTACTAGCACCGCGAATACGAGATATTGCCTTTTTATATTGCAAAGGGGAAATAACTATAAATGAATTAGAGAAGTATATTAATGAATATAAATTGAATGCTACTGAATTATGTTACCTATATGCAAGAATATTATTTCCAAGTCCATTTTTACAATTAATAAATGAAAAATTTGATGATTCTATTTTTATAAAAAAACATATTATTGAAATGTATAAAAAATTACCAAAAGAAATAGAAAAAATAATTCTTGTACAACAATTGTTAGATAAATATCAACCTACAAAAAGAATTCATTGGTTATATAACTGTCTTGGTAGAGCATAGCTCTACCTTTTATTTATACTAGCTATATTTATAAAATTCTATTACAATAATATCAGGTGAGAAATATGAACGATAAAACATTAGATACGTTAAAAATAAATAAAGATAAAATAGTTATTTTAAATACTATGAAAATCTATACAGTTGAACACTTATGTAATTACTTTCCATCAAGGTATCAAATCATTGAGGAGACACCGTTAATAGATAATCAAAAATGTACAATTGAAGCAACTGTTTTACGAATGCCAAAAGTTTATTACCATGGTAGAATTTCAAGGATGACTTTTTTAGTGTTGTATAAAGAACAAGAATTATCGATAACAATATTTAATCGTCATTTTATCCGTGGCAAGCTAAAAGAAGGAACAATTATAACTATTATAGGGAAATTCGAAGAAAATAAAAATAGCATTGTTGCTAGTGATATAAAATTGACACCCATCAGTGAACAAGTTGCAATTAAACCAGTTTATACACTAAAAGAAGGTATAACTACAAGAATGTTCCAAGGATATATTAAGAAGGCATTTTCTAAAATAAATAATTATGAACCAATACCACTGTTTTTATTAGAAAAGTATCGTTTATGTAGTCATGTACAAGCACTACAAGAGTTACATTTTCCAACCAGTAGTGAAAATATCAAACAAGCGATTCGTTATATAAAGTATTATGAATTCTTTACATTTCAACTTACAATGCAATACTCAAAGAGATTTATAAATAAAGCAATAGGAGTTCAAAAGCAATTTAATATCCGTGAAATTAAACGTTATATACAACAACTACCTTATACACTAACAAACGATCAACAAAGCTGTATAGATCATATATTAGCTGACATGCAATCTAGCTTAACAATGTTTCGTTTTGTTCAAGGAGATGTTGGTAGTGGTAAAACAATTGTTGCTACCGTTGCCATGTATGCTAGCACATTGGCTGGTTTCCAAAGTGCTTTCATGGCACCAACTGAAGTATTAGCAAAACAACACTATCAATCCTTATTAAAGACATTTAATAATATGAATGTAAAAGTAGGACTTTTAGTAGGTAGTTTAAGTGTTAAAGAAAAAAAGGAAATTTATCAAGAAATATATGAAGGTAACATTGACATTATTGTTGGAACTCATGCTTTGTTTCAAGAAAAAGTACAATATAATAACCTTGGATTAGTTATAGCTGATGAACAACATCGCTTTGGTGTAAATCAAAGAAAAGCATTGAAAGAAAAAGGAAACAATGTGGATTTCTTAATCATGTCAGCCACACCAATACCTAGAACCTTAGCAATTAGTCTGTTTGGTGATATGGATGTATCAACGATTGAAACGATGCCAGCAGGGCGAGTAGGTTGTATCACAAAAGTTGTCAAAGGAAGTAGCATTAAAAATATTTTAACTGATGTAGAGGAATATTTAAAAACAGGTGGTCAAGTATATGTTGTGTGTCCATTGGTTGAAAAAAGTGAAGTGATAAGTAGTCGCGATGCAACATCGATATATCAAGGAATGAAAGAGTATTTTAAGCCAAACTTTAATGTCGGACTATTACATGGTCAAATGCCAGAAATGGATAAAGAACAGGTAATGAAAGAATTTAAAGAAAATAAGATTCAAATACTTATATCAACAACAGTTATTGAAGTTGGAGTGGATATTGCCAATGCAAATATGATGATTATTTATAATGCAGAAAGATTTGGTTTGAGTCAGTTACATCAATTACGTGGACGAGTTGGGAGAAGTAATAAACAAGGTTATTGCTTCTTACTTTCAAATATGCAAAGTGATGAAGCTAAAGAGAGGCTACATTTTCTAGAAACAACAACAAATGGTTTTGAGGTATCGAAGTATGATTTAGCATTGCGTGGTCCAGGAGATGTATTAGGAAATCGTCAAAGTGGTGAAGCAATATTCATTTTTGGGGATATGTATAAAGATTTCAATGTTTTAGAAACAGCAAAAGAGGATGTTGAAAAATTATTTATCCAAAATAGCAAAGATGAAAGATTTTTGGTTTTATTAGAAAAAATTAAGGAACAATTAAAAAAGAATAATGAATATATCGATTAATATGCTATAATAGTGCGTGAGGTGAAATTATGAAACTAGCAATTGATGCAATGTCAGGTGACCATGGAAGTCCAATCGTTGTCGAGGCATGCTTATCATTTTTAAAAAAGAATACAAATGTAGAATTATATGTGGCAGGAAAACCAGAGGAATTAACTGCTCTAAAAGATCATCCTAAAGTAACAATTGTTGAAGCAAGTGAAGTTTTAGATATGAATGAATCAATTATGGCAATCCGTAGAAAGAAAGATTCAAGTATGGTTGCAAGTATGATGATGGCTCGTCGTGGTGAAGTAGATGGGGTGTTATCTTGCGGAAACACAGGTGCCTACTATGCTTGTGCAATGTTATTTGTAAAACGTATTGAAGGAATTGAAAAATCAGCATTGATGGTTACTATGCCAACACTAGATGGAAAAGGCGTATTAATGTTAGATGTAGGAGCAAATGCTACAAATACTGCAAAACAATTGCAATCATTTGGAATTATGGCTAATGTATATGCTAAAAATGTTTTACAATTAAAGGAACCAAGAGTAGGATTGTTAAATATTGGTAGTGAACATCATAAAGGAGATGAAATGCATGTTGAAGCATTTAATCTATTAAGTCAAACAAATGATATGAATTTTGTTGGAAATATTGAAGGAAAACAAGTAGTAACTGGTGATGTTGATATTATTGTTACTGATGGTTTTTCGGGTAACATTTGTTTGAAAACAATTGAAGGAACAGCTTCAGTTATTATGAAATCAATTAAAACTACATTATTACAATCACTAAGAGGAAAGATTGGCGGGTTAATAATTAAAAAGCCAATGGGTGCTTTAAAACATACATTCAATCCAGATACTGCTGGTGGAGCATTGCTAATAGGTTTTGAAAGACCAATTGTAAAAGCACATGGTGCAAGTAATGCTGTTGCTTTTGAAAATGCGATGCATTTAGTAGCAAAAATGGTTGAAAATAATGTTGTTGAAAAAATAAAGACAGGACTACAATAATGATTAAAATAACAGAATTATTAGAAAAATTAAAAATTCCATATACAGATGTCCAATTATATAAGCAGGCATTTACTCATCCTTCTTATGCAAATGAAAGAGGACGTCATGAAAAAGATTATGAACGTTTAGAATTCCTAGGAGATGCAGTATTGCAATTTCATGTATCAAGACATTTGTTTGAATTGTATACAAATATCCCTGAAGGACAGTTGACAACGTTACGTTCAAAATTAGTACGAGAAGAGTCTTTGGCTCGTTTTGCGCGTGAATTATCGTTAGGAGATTATATTTATTTAGGGACTGGTGAAAAAAATAGTGGTGGTAAAAATCGTGATAGTGTTCTAGCGAATGTTTTTGAAGCTTTTGTAGGAGCTTTAATTAAGGACTGTGGTGCAACTGAGGTCGAAAGATTGTTAGAAAAAACAATATACAAGCATGTAACAGATGTAAATTATGCTGAAATAACTGACTTTAAAACAAGGCTACAAGAATTAGTGCAAGCTGACCAAAGAAAGACAGTTACTTATGCTTTGCTTTCATCAACGGGTCCATCAAACGCACCGATATTTGAAGTTGCGGTTATGATGGATGAAATCACTTTAGGTATTGGTAGTGGACAAAGCAAAAAAAAGGCAGAGCAACAAGCTGCCAGAGATGCACTTACTAAAATGGCAAAATAAGATCTACTACATGTAGGTCTTTTTATATAGGCATTTGCCTAGAACCCGGAAAATGATTTACATATTATTATAGTAGGGGGAATACAATGTATAACAACGACTATATGAATACGCTTTTTCAACAAGAAAGCGAGAAAAATTTTAAAGAAAGTAATATTGAACAAATTAGTGATAGACATCATCAATGTAAGTTAGCAGGTGATAAAGTTGGAGATATCTTTTTATATCGTGTACAACGAGGAGATACAATACCATCAATTGCAAGAATGTACCATACTGATCCACAAATGATAGCTGGTTTGAATGGGATTCATTACCAAATGATGATTCAGCCAGGACAAAACTTATTTATTCCAGTACTATATAAGCAATATTACAATTGTAATCGTGATGTAAAACCAAATGGATACGGTCTATACTTTTAAAAAAGTATAGATTTTTTTTGAAAAAAGTATATAATGTTTACATATGTAATGGAGGAGAAGGAAGATGAATAACTACCCTGGGAATCAAAGAAATCTTACATTGTTAATGGATTTGTATGAACTGACAATGTCGTATAATTATTTCAAACAAGGAAATAAAGACCAATATGTATATTTTGATATGTTTTATCGTAAGAATCCTGATAATGCTGGATTTGCAATATTTGCAGGATTACAACAATTAATAGAATGTGTTAATAATTTACATTTCACAAAAGGTGATATAGAATACCTGCGTACTTTAGATAAGTTTGACGAAGAATTTTTTGAATATTTATCGAATGTTCGTTTTACTGGAGATATTTATTCGGTAAAGGAAGGTACACCGGTATTTCCAAATGAACCATTAGTAACGATTAAAGCAAAGTTTATTGAAGCACAATTAATAGAAACCTTATTACTTGTAACAATTAATCACCAATCATTAATTGCTACAAAAGCAAGCCGTATTGTACAAGAAGCTAAAGGAAGACCAGTATTTGAATTTGGTGCTAGAAGAGCACAAGGATATGATAGTGCAGTATATGGAGCACGTGCAGCATATATTGGTGGAGTGACAGCAACAGCAACTGTCCTTGCAGGTCAGCATTTTGATATTCCCGTAGTCGGTACTATGGCACATTCATTTGTTCAATCTTTTGAAGAAGAGTATGATGCATTTAAAGCGTATGCTTTGACGTATCCAGATGAATGTACATTGCTTGTAGACACATATGATACATTAAAAAGTGGTGTCCCAAATGCTATTAAACTTTCAAAAGAAGTACTAGAACCAATGGGTAAAAAGCTAAAAGGCGTTCGTTTAGATAGTGGGGATATTGCTTATCTTTCTAAAAAGACAAGAACAATGCTTGATAATGCAGGGCTAGAAGATGTGAAAATCATTGCTTCGAACTCATTAGATGAGTACTTGATTCGCTCTATTCTCGATCAAGGGGCGAAAATTGATAGCTTTGGAGTAGGAGAAAATCTTATCGTATCTAAAAGTTCACCAGTATTTGGTGGAGTTTATAAATTAGTTGCGATTGAAAAAGAGGGAAAAATTATTCCTAAAATTAAAATATCTGAAAATACTGGTAAAATAACAAACCCAGGATATAAAAAGGTATATCGTTTATTTGATAATGAAACTAAAAAAGCAATTGCAGATGTTATCGCGTTTTCAAACCAAAAACTTGATGCCTCGAAAGAACTTACGATTTACCACCAAACAAATATTTGGAAATCAAAAACAATAGAGGCTAACACATATACAATTGAAGAACTACAAGTACCTATTTTTAAAGATGGAAATTGTATCTATGATAAAGTTTCTTTAAAAGAAATCTATGAATATAGCTGTAAAGAAAAAGCAAGATTATGGGATGAAATATTTAGACTAGAGTATCCACATGATTATTATGTTGATGTCACTCGTGAATTGCTTGATGAAAAAATTGATATACTAGCTAGAAGGAAGAAATAATTATGAACAACTTTACACAAAAAATATTAGTTGTGGTAGTTGCAATATTAGCAGCGATTACTTGTTACACAATATATAACTTTAATAACGACTCGTTAATTTTTACTTTGATTATTGTTATGACAACTGTTATTTACTTTGCAAAATCAATGCGCATGGTAGAACGTGCAAGTAAAGCAAAAAAAGTCTATACATCAATTAACTTACAACTTATATCAATCATTACGTTTTTAATAATAGGGGTTATATATTCTTTGACTATTAGTGGCACAATACCGTTAATTGGTGAAACAGTACCATACGTTGCTATTGTAAATCTATTTATCGCATTTGTGGGTGATGTTATTATGACGCAAACAGTACTTATAACTGAAGATAACACAATTTATTTTCAGGGACGTACAATTGAAATAAAAAGAATTCGTGAAATTAATAAAAAGTCTCCTAAAAAATACAACATTACTTTTAAAACAAAAATCGAATCTGTAAAGACAGGGATGTCTACAAAAAAACAAGAATTGGTAACTGAATATTGTTTGCAGCAAAAACCTGCAATTAAAGTTACAACAGGTGAAAAGTAGTATGAATATTACAGTTGTTGGTTTAGGAGTTATTGGTGGTAGTTTTGTCCAAGCACTTGCAGGACTTGGGCACACTGTTTATGGTGTTGACACTGATACAACTACTCTAAAAAAAGCAAAACAACTTGGGTTGATTGAAGAAGGGTACGTTGATGCAAGTGGAATTCTAGATAAGACAGATTTAACTATAATATGTTTGTATCCTACATTAGTTTTAGATTTTATAAAAAATAATACGTTTAAAAAAGGGAGTATTATTAGTGATGCTGTAGGTATAAAATCATATTTTTTAGAAAAAGCATTAGATATTCTAGATGATGATGTTGAATTTGTTAGTGGACACCCAATGGCTGGTAGAGAAAAAAAAGGATTTGATTATGCTAGTAAAGAAGTATTTCAAGGAGCCAATTATATTCTTATTGAACATCAAAAAAATAAACCAGAAACAATTGCTATGATGGAAAAGTTTGTTGCTACACTAGGGTTTCGTTCTGTTAAAATTATGTCACCAATAGCACATGATGAAATTATCTCATTTACTTCACAATTGCCACATGCAATTGCGGTTGCACTAATAAATAGTGATAACCAAAAATATGATACGGGCAAATATATTGGAGATTCATATCGTGATCTTACACGTATTGCAAATATTAATGAAGATTTGTGGTCAGAGTTATTTTTAAATAATAAGGAGTATCTATTACAATCTATTGAAACGTTTGAAAAGGAACTAGATATAATTAAGGATGCCTTACACAATAATGATGAATTAACTTTGAAACAACGGTTTGTTGAATCTTCTTATCGACGTGAAAATTTGGAAAAAAAGTAAGAGCTTTCAATTGCGAGAGCTCTTTTTTTGTGTATTTATATGTTTTGATTTATAAGTTTGATATATTAAACAGAAAGTTAAAAAAAACACTTGATTTTTATAATTCAATGAGTATAATACTAATGTTCGATAAATTAAACAAAAAGTTCGTTTAAAGAAACAAAGGGGGATAATATGGAAATTGGATCGAAAATAAAAAGGTTAAGACTTGCAAATGGATTAACATTGGAAGAGCTTGCAAATCGTAGTGAATTGACAAAGGGATTTTTGTCACAATTAGAACGAGAACTCACATCACCATCGGTAACGACACTACAATATATACTTGAAGCACTAGGGACGAATCTACAAGAATTCTTTAGTGAAAAAGAAGAAGAACAACTCGTATTTAAAAAGGATGATTTTTTTATAAACGAGCAAGATGAATATACAATTTCTTATATAATTCCAAATGCACAAAAAAATGAAATGGAACCTATTTTAATAACATTATATCCTCATCAACAGTCAATGACACTTGATCCTCATGATGGTGAAGAGTTTGGGTATGTTATTCAAGGTAGAATTAGTTTAGTTTATGGAGATAACAATTTACAAGTAAAAAAAGGTGAAACTTTTTATATTAAAGGGGATGCATCTCACTACATAAAAAATAATAGCGAAGCTGTTGCAAAAGTGATATGGGTATCAACCCCACCATTATTTTAAGGAGCTGGAAAATGACAAAATTAATTGAATTAAAAGACCTAACAAAAGAATATAACGGTCATGTAGTACTAAAAGGGATTAATTTAGATATTAACGAAGAAGAGTTTGTAACATTGCTTGGACCAAGTGGATGTGGTAAAACGACAACTTTACGTATTCTTGGTGGATTTGAAGAGGCAAGTGGTGGAACAGTAATGTTTGATGGTCTTGATATTTCATCATTACCACCACATAAAAGAGAATTAAATACTGTATTTCAAAAGTATGCATTGTTTCCACATATGAATGTATTTGATAATGTTGCATTTGGATTAAAAATCAAAAAAATGGACAAACAAACAATTAATCATAAAGTAAAAAGAGTGCTTTCATTAGTAGGTTTAGAGGGATTTGACAATCGTCATACTAATCAGTTGTCAGGTGGACAGCAACAACGTGTTGCAATCGCAAGAGCACTTGTTAATGAGCCAAAAGTATTGCTTTTAGATGAACCGCTAGGAGCATTGGATTTAAAGTTGCGTAAAACAATGCAAATAGAATTGAAAAACATTCAAAAAGAAGTAGGGATTACATTTGTTTATGTAACACATGATCAAGAAGAAGCACTTACTATGTCCGATACAATTGTAGTTATGAATGAGGGGATGATTCAACAAATTGGTAGTCCTACTGATATATATAATGAACCAGAAAATCGTTTTGTAGCACAATTTATAGGGGATTCAAATATTATTGAAGGAACATTTGTTAAGGACTTTTTAGTTGAGTTTGATAACATTCAATTTGAGTGTGTTGACAAAGGTTTTGAGGATGGACAGGATATTGATATTGTATTACGACCTGAAGATATTGATATTGTTGAGACTGGAAAAGGTAAGATTGAAGGAACGATTGTTTCAATTGTATTTAAAGGGGTTCACTATGAAATTATGGTTGAATCAAATGAAAGAACATACAAAGTTCATACAACAGACATTAGTGAATTAGGGAAAAAGGTTGAACTTGATTTTTGGCCTGAAGATATTCATGTAATGGAAAAGATGGGTACATACTAATGAAGCAGTTTAGAAGGCTGATTGGACCATATACATTTTGGTTATTTGCACTCACACTAATTCCAATGTTACTTATTTTACTTTATGCGTTTGTAGAACAAGGAACATCAGTAACAACATTTTCATTTACATTAGATAACTTTGTGAAATTTTTTGATCCTGTATTTATTAATGTACTTGTACGTTCTTTTGGCGTAGGGATTATTACAACAATTATTTGTTTATTGATTGGCTATCCAGTCGCGTTAGGTATAAGTCGTTGTAAAGAAAAGACACAGACAATATTAATTTTATTAATTACACTTCCAACTTGGATTAATTTATTAATGAGAACGTATGCTTGGATTAATATTTTAAGCAGTAAAGGTTTGTTAGCAAGTATGTTAGGTAGTGTAGGGATACCAACTGTTGATTTATTATATACGGATTTTGCAGTTATTTTAGGAATGGTGTATAACTTCTTACCATTCATGATTTTGCCGATATACTCAGTTTTATCAAAAATGGATTACTCATTACAAGAGGCAAGCTTGGATTTGGGTGCAAGTCCAATACAAACGTTTAGAAAAGTAGTTTTTCCTCTTACATTGGGTGGTGTAGTTACTGGAATCACAATGGTATTTTTACCAGCTGTATCATCATTTGTTATACCAAAGCTATTAGGTGGTGGGCAGTATGCTCTAATTGGAAGTTTCATTGAACAACAATTCATTAAACTTGGAAACTGGCATTTTGGTAGTGCAATTTCATTGATTCTAGCAATATTAGTTATTTTATCCATGGCAATTATATATCGTGTAGAAAAACGTTTGTCAAGTGGTTTAGAAGAGGAGGGGAATAATGCAAAAGCAAAGAAAGCATCGTAGTATTATATTAATTATTCTAACTCTTATATTTCTATATTCACCATTATTAATTATGGCAATATTTTCATTCAACTCTGGAAAATCATTGTCTGTTCTAGATGGTTTTTCATTACAATGGTATGAAAGTTTGCTTACTGATTCACAAATGAAAGATGCAATTTGGGTATCAGTAAGTATTGCAGTACTAGCAACGGTCACATCAACAATCCTAGGGACAATTACTGCAATTGGATTATCCAAACATCGCTCAAAAATTAGAAGGTTAATGTTGCAAACTAACAATATTCCTATTATGAATCCAGAAATTGTTACGGCTGTATCATTAATGATATTATTTTCTTTTTTAGGGTTTGAAAAAGGGTATGGGACAATGCTTGTTGCCCACATTGCCTTTTGTACACCAGTGGTACTTACAGCAGTCTATCCAAAAGTACGACAAATGGATGTTAACTTAGCAGATGCTGCAATGGATCTTGGAGCAAGTCCATTTCAAGCGCTAATGAAAGTTATTATTCCACAAATCAAACCAGGAATTTTAGCAGGGGCATTGCTTGCCTTTACTATGTCGTTTGATGATTTCATTATTTCTTACTTCGTTACTGGTAATGGAGTGGAAAATATATCTATAGTGGTATATAACATGTCTAAACGTACAGATCCAAGTGTATATGCACTTTCAACAGTGATTTTGGTTGTTGTGTTGTTTGGTCTGTTTGTAAGCGTTGTTGTACCAAAGTTTATGAAAAAGAGGAGAGATAAGAGAAGTGAAAAAATTAGTTAAGGGAATTTTAGTATTTGCCTTAGGGCTATCATTGGTCGGGTGTAAAAGCGATCAAGAAGAGAAAAAAACATTACGTATCTTAAATTGGGGAGAATATATTGATGAAACTGTTTTAGATGATTTTGAAGAAGAATATAACTGCGAAATTATATATGAAACTTTTGATTCAAATGAATCGATGTATACAAAATTAAATGATTCAAATGTTTATGATATTTTAGTACCATCAGAATACATGATAGAAAGATTAATTAAAGAAGAATTGGTTCAACCAATAGATATGACAAAACTAACAAACTTAGGGAATGTGGATCCATCAGTGCTTAATAATGATTTTGATCCAAACCAAGAATATTGGGTACCATATTTTACAGGGAATGTTGGAATTGTTTATGATACGACAATAGTAGATGAAGCAGATTTAGCACAAGAGTGGGAGATTTTAAAAAATGAAAAGTATGCTGGGGATATTTATATGTATGATTCAGTAAGAGACTCATTTATGCCACCATTAAAATCTCTAGGATATTCAATGAATACAACTAATCCAAGCGAAGTAGAAGCTGCATATAACTGGTTAGTTGAACAAAAAAATACAATGGAACCAGTATATGGTGGAGATGAAATAATTGATGCGATGATTCGTGGAGAAAAAGCTATGGCTGTAATGTATTCTGGAGATGCGGCTTATATTATGTCTGAAAATGAAGATATGGAATTTTATATGCCTGATAATGCTGGAACAAATGTCTGGTATGATGGTATGGTTTTAACAAGCGAAAGCACTGAAGTTGAACTTGCTACAGAGTTCTTTAACTTCATGTTGCGTGATGATATTGCATTACGTAACACTAATGAAATTGGTTATTATTCAACAAACGTAAGTGCGGCTACTACCGCAAAAGAAAATGATTATGCAGGTAATAGTGCATATGGAATGCGTATTGGTGATAATGATGAAAGATTCGTATATCAAGACAGCGAAACTTTAGAATTATATAATTCGTATTGGGAAAAAATAATTACACAGTAGAAGGAGAAAAAAATGAACAAATTAGTAAAGGGGATTTTAGTAGGAGCTATGTCTTTATCACTTGTAGGGTGCGGTAGTTCTTCAGAGGAAACAAAAACATTAAAAGTATTTAACTGGGGAGAGTATATCGATGAATCAGTTATTGAAGATTTTGAAAAAGAATTTAATTGTGATGTAATATATGAAACATTTGATACAAATGAATCTATGTATACAAAGATTCTAGGTGGAAATCAATATGATGTATTAATTCCATCAGAATATATGATTGAAAGATTAGTTAAAGAAGATTTAGTACAAAAAGTTGATATGACAAAAATCACAAATTTATCAAATGTAGATCAAGAATTATTAAATAAAGATTTCGATCCAAATCAAGAATATTGGGTACCATACTTCACAGGAAATGTTGGTATTGTTTACGATACAACAGTAGTAGATGAAGCAGATTTAGCACAAGAGTGGGAAATTTTAAGAAATGAAAAATATGCTGGAGATATTTATATGTATGATTCAGTAAGAGATTCATTAGTACCGGCATTAAAATCTCAAGGATACTCAATGAATACGACAAGTGAAGCTGAAGTAGAAGCAGCATATAACTGGTTAGTAGAACAAAAAAACACAATGGATCCAGTATATGGTGGAGATGAAGTTATTGACGCTATGGTTCGTGGAGAAAAAGCAATGGCATTAATGTATTCGGGAGATGCAGCATATATTATTTCTGAAAATGAAGATATGGACTTCTTCATGCCTGAAACAGCAGGAACAAATTATTGGTTTGATGGTATGGTATTAACAAAAGATAGCCAAAATGTTGAATTAGCAACAGAATTTATGAATTACATGTTACGTGATGATGTGGCACTAAAAAATACAACGGAAGTAGGATACTACTCTTCGAATGTAAATGCATCAAAAGAAGCAAGTGAAGGTGACTATGCTGGAAATAGTGCTTACGGTATGCGCATTGGAGATAATGATGAATATTTTACATACCAAGATGATGCTACATTAGAAATGTACAATACATATTGGGAAAAATTAATTACACAATAGAAAATATAGTGGTCTAACCACTATATTTTTCTATAAATTTTTTTTTGGTAAAAATACACAAAAACTGTTGCAATTTTTTTTTATGTAGCATATAATAATATGGCAACGAGTTAAGAGGTATCTAACAAAGATGGTTCCATCGCCAAGTTGGTAAGGCTACAGACTGCAACTCTGTCACCGTCGGTTCGAGTCCGGC
>CAYJEM010000020.1:0-30984 GCA_964369175.1 uncultured Erysipelotrichales bacterium
AATATTTTTTTAATTTTTAAAATTATATAAAAAGTCATATATGAACAAAAATAGGTTATTCCATATAGTTATTCATAATGTGAACAACTATGTGAATAACTGTGAATAACTATAATTAAGAATGCAATATGTGTATTTTTTTTGTGAACAAATTAAAATTTACTGTACATTGTGCAAGTTGTTCACATTATTTGTTTGTGAATATCTTATCTATGTGCACAAAAAGATGTGAATACTGTGAATAACTACTTAAAAACTACTGTTTTTCTGCATTAAAATGTGAATAACTCTGTGCACAACTATTATATTACATTTTTTTTCTTTTTTTTTGTTTATTTTCACGTATAATTATTTTTGTAGGAGGTGTTTTTGTGCACAATTTAAACCAAGATCTAAACGAAATTTGGATACGTTGTTTAGATATTATGGAAGAACAAAATATTGTAGAAGATAAAATAACTTTTGATACATATTTTAAAGGTTCATCTCTTGTATCAATAGAAAATAATATAGCTACTCTAACAACATTAATGAAATTTAACGTTGATACAATTTTATTAAAACAAACAGAAATAGAATCAATTCTTTCCTCTATTCTTTCTTTAGATATACAATTAACAGTTATAACAGAAGATGAATATGAAATGAAAAAAAATTTACTTAAACCTCGAACTGAAGCATTTGAATCAAATTTAAATAAACATTTAACATTTGAATCATTTGTTATTGGTAGTTCTAATAGGATGGCTCAAAATGCAGCGTTTATAGTATCTACTAATCCTGGTGCAAACTTTAATCCTTTATTTTTATATAGTAATCCCGGGCTTGGAAAAACTCATTTATTACATTCTATTGGTAATTATACAAAATCTCATAATGGCAATTTAGTAGTTCGTTATATTACAAGCAAAGATTTCGTAGATGAAATTATTGATGCAATGAAAGTTAAAAATTTAGATGATATATATCAAAAATATAATATGATTGATATATTATTAATTGATGATATTCAATTTCTATTTGGTAAAGAAAAAAGTAGTGAAATATTCTTCCATATTTTCAATAATATTATTAATAATAATAAACAAATAGTTATTACAAGTGATAAGAAACCAGAAGAATTACAAGGTATAGAAGATCGTTTAATTAGTCGTTTCCAATCTGGACTTAGCTTTGGAATTGATCCACCTGAATTTGAAACTGCTAGAGCAATATTGGAAAAAAAGATAGAAAACTTAGATAATCCTCAGTTAATAATAAATGAAGATGTAATTGATTTTCTAGCAACTAATTATTGCCATGATATTCGTAGTTTAGAAGGTTCTTTAAAAAGATTATTTTTCTGTAGTATCATGAATAGTGTAAATAATATTGATATGCATTTTGTATTAGATGCTTTTAAAGATGATAAAGTAATTAAAAATCCATCAAGTATTTTAACAAAAGAATCAATATTAAAAACAACTGCTGATTATTATTATTTATCAACAACCCAATTGATTTCCAAAAACAAAACAAAGAATTTAACAATTCCACGTGAAATAAGCATGTATCTAATGAGAGAATTATTAGATATAACTTTTGCTGAGATTGGAGCTACATATGGTGGTCGTGATCATTCAACTATAATGAAAGCTTGTACTCGTGTTGAACAAAGAATTAATGAAGATAAACAATATCGTCTTGCAGTAAATCAACTAAAAGAGAAGTTATCAACAATTTAGTCACACTTATTCACATTCCAATTCACGCGTTTTTCTTTGATTTTATCAACGTTTTATGAGTTATTCATAGTATTCACACTATAATAATAATAATAACGTTAGTTATTAAATATATTATATATAAAGGAGTTTTAAATATGAATTTTAAAATTAAAAGAAGTCTATTACTTCAAGCATTATCAAAAACAACAAAAGCTGTTTCTTCAAGAAGCCCATTACCAATACTTACAGGTATAAAATTTAATCTTTTATCTGATTGTCTAGTTCTTACTGGTAGTGATTCAGATATAACGATTCAAACAACAATTGAAAAAGATGATAATTTAGAAATTTATAAAGAAGGTACTGTTGTATTATCATCGAAATATATTTTTGAAATTGTTAGAAAAATTGATAGTGATTATATCACTATTGAAATTATTGATGGTTTACTTACAAGAATCAAAGGATCAAATAGTGAATTTAATTTAAATGGTAGTGATGCTATTGATTATCCACGTATTGATTTAAGTAAAACAGGGACATTATTTACTATTAATTCATTATTATTAAAAGAAATCATTAGCCAAACTAAATTTGCAGCTAGTGATAAAGAAACAAAACCAATACTTACAGGAATTAACTTTAAAGCAAGTGATCACTATCTAGAATGTGTTGCCACTGATAGCTATCGTTTAGCTAAGAAGATTGTAGGATTACATCAAGATATTTCTTTTAATATTACAATTCCACAAAAAAGTTTAGATGATATTGCTAAAATAATTGAAAAAGAAAATAATATAGATATATACGTATCTGATCGTAAAGTTTTATTTATTTTCGATAATGTTATTGTACAAACTAGATTAATTAATGGTAGTTATCCTGATACTTCTCGTTTAATTCCTAGTCATGAGGATTACAAACTAGAAGTTGATACTACATATTTATTAAATGCAATCGATAGAGTATCTTTACTTTCAAATGAATTAAATAATATTATTAAATTAGATATGAGTAATGAAGAAGTAATTTTATCAAGCTATCAACAAGAAATTGGTTCAGTTGAAGAGTCCTTAACAAATTCTTTCTATAAAGGAGAACCTTTAAGCATCTCATTTAGTTGTAAGTATGCTAGTGAAGCAATACGTTGTTTTTCTGGTAATAAAAAAATAAAACTTGCTTTTTCTGGTGAAATGAAACCTTTTATCATTAAAGAATTAGATAAAGATGATGTAATTCAATTAGTTTTACCTGTTAGAACATATTAATCATACTTTTAGAGTATTTTATTGGAGATATTTCCATATAATACTCTTTTCTTTTGTTCTTTGCGTTTTTTTCAGTATTTAATGTATTATTATTCTTTTTTATAAAAATCCTTATATGGACATTTATTTGTATTTTTTTAAAATTTATGATATAATACATTAGTGATTTTATAGAAAAAAAGAGGATAACTATGAAAACAATAGCGATAAAAGATGAGTATATAACTCTAGGTCAATTTTTAAAGTATAGTGGCATGGTATCAAGTGGCATAGATGCAAAAATAGTAATTCAAGATGGGTTGGTTTTAGTAAACCAAGTTGTTGAAACTAGACGTGGAAAAAAATTACGTTCTGGTGATCAAATTCAATTTGATAATGATGTATTTACAATTGAATAATGAAAATTAGAAATCTTCATCTTAATAATTTTCGTAATTATGATGACTATTATATCGAGTTTGATGATGAAATTAATATTTTAATAGGTAAAAATGGTCAAGGTAAGACAAACTTAATTGAAGCTATTCATTATTTATCCGTTAGTAAGTCTTTTAAGACCCACCAAAATAAGCAAATTATAAATTTTGATAGTGATTATTGTAAGATTGATGCAAATATTTTTTCTGGTGATAGAAATCGTGATTTATCCATTGTTTTATCTAAAGAAGATAGACGAATCAAAGTTGAAGGACAAGTTATAAATAAAATAAGTGATTATATAGGATATTTAAACACAGTTTTATTTGTACCAGATGATTTATCCTTGATAAAAGGTAGTCCAAGTAACCGAAGACGTTTTATAGATTTAGAATTAAGTAAAATATCACCTATGTATTTGTACTCAATTAGTAAGTATAATTATTTATTAAAAGAGAGAAATAAATATTTAAAAAAAGTATCTGTATTAGATGAAGTATATTTAGATGTAATTGATATTCAACTTGCCAAGATACAAATTGATATCATTAAGCGTAGAAATATGTTTATCGAAAATATGAATAGAAAAATGATTGCTATTTATAAGTCAATTATTGATAGTAATGAAGATATTAGTGTTGAATATCTTTGTTTTACATCAAATATTGATGAAAATTATATATTAGATTTATATAAGAAAAATAGAAAAAGAGATATTTTGTATAAACAAACACATATTGGAATTCATAAAGATGATATAAAGATAAGTTTTAATAATCAACTTGCTAGTATGTATGCTTCGCAAGGTCAAATTAGAACTATCGTTCTTTCTTTAAAAATATCTCTTATCGAAATTATTAAAGACGAAATTGGAGAATATCCAGTATTACTTTTGGATGATGTATTATCAGAATTAGATGACTATCGTAAAACAATGTTACTTAGCATATTAAATAAAAATATTCAAACATTTATTACAACAACATCAATTGATGGTATTCATCATGATATTATTAATAAAGCAAAAAAAATATATATAAATAAAAAGGAACGTGAGGTATAGGAATGTCTGAAGATAAATTAGTGACACAAGAATATGATGAATCAGCGATACAAGTATTAGAAGGTTTAGAAGCAGTAAGAAAAAGACCTGGGATGTACATTGGTACAACGTCATCTAGGGGATTACATCATTTAGTGTGGGAAATTGTAGATAATTCTATTGATGAAGCACTTGCAGGACATGCAACTGATATTACAGTTACATTATTAGATGATGGTATTGTTCAAGTTGATGATAATGGTCGTGGAATGCCAACAGGTATACATGAAAAAACAGGTAAATCAACAGTCGAAACTATTTTTACAGTATTGCATGCTGGTGGTAAATTTGGTGGCGGTGGATACAAAGTATCAGGTGGATTGCATGGAGTAGGTGCAAGTGTTGTAAATGCTCTTTCATCATGGCTTGAAGTACATGTTTATCGTGAAGGCAATGAATATATGCAACGTTTTGAAAACGGTGGTGAACCAGTTAATGATCTTACTATTATTGGTAGTAGTGATAAAGTAGGTACTACTGTAAGTTTTAAAGCTGATCCATCTATTTTTCAAGAAACAACTACATATGATTATGAAACATTACGTAATCGTATCCGCGAATTAGCCTTTTTAAATAAAGGATTAAAATTAATTTTAGTTGATAAAAGAGAAGGACAATCAAAAGAAAATATATATCAATATATAGGTGGTATTAAAGAGTATGTTTCTTATATTAACAAGAATAAAACACCTATACATGAAGAAATTATTTATGTAGAAAATATGATTGATGATATTAATGTTGAAGCAAGCTTACAATATAATGATGGATATCAATCAAACACATATTCATTTTGTAATAATATAAATACACATGAAGGTGGAACTCATGAAGAAGGATTCCGTCTTGCACTTACACGTGTAATAAATAATTATGCAAAAAACAATAATTATTTAAAAAAAGATGATGAAGCATTATCAGGAGAAGATTGCCGTGAAGGATTGACTGCAATTATTTCTGTAAAGCATCCAAACCCACAATATGAAGGACAAACAAAAACAAAATTAGGAAATGCAGAAGTAAGAAAGATTGCAAGTAGTATTATTAGTGAGTCACTAGAGAAATTTTTACTTGAGAATCCTGCGACTGCAAAAATAATAATTGAAAAAGGAATTGTAGCATCACGCGCTCGTTTAGCAGCAAAAAAAGCTCGTGAGATGACAAGAAGAAAAACAGGATTAGAAATAACATCATTGCCTGGGAAATTAGCAGATTGCTTAAGTAAAGATCCAACAGTTTCTGAAGTATTTATAGTCGAAGGGGATTCTGCCGGTGGTAGTGCAAAACAAGGTAGAGATAGAGATACTCAAGCAATTTTACCTTTACGTGGAAAAATTTTAAATGTAGAAAAATCAAGGTTAGAAAAAATCCTAGGTAATAAAGAAATAAGATCAATGATTACAGCTTTTGGTACTGGAATTGGTGAAGAATTTGATATTAGTAAATTACGTTATCATAAAATTATTATCATGACCGATGCCGATGTTGATGGAGGACATATTCGTATTTTAATGTTAACATTCTTATATCGTTATATGAGACCTTTAATTGAGCAAGGATTTGTATATGCAGCTCAACCTCCTTTGTATTTATTAAAACAAGGAAAAGAAGAGCATTACGCATATAGTAATGATGAATTAGATGATTTAAAAACAAAACTTGGACCAAATGCAAAGTATAATATTCAACGTTATAAAGGTCTTGGAGAAATGAATTATGATCAATTATGGGAAACAACTATGGATCCTGAAAGACGTATCTTGAATTTAATTGATTTAGATGAAGCTATGGAAGCTGATATGGTATTTGATATGTTAATGGGTGAAAAAGTAGAACCAAGAAGAGAATTCATTCAAGAAAATGCTAAGTATGTAACAAATTTAGACGTATAGTAGGGAGACAAAGATGGAAGAACTTGAACGTGGAATAAGAAAAGTAAAATTAACGTCAGAGATGAAAAATTCTTTTATGGAATATGCAATGAGTGTTATTGTCTCTCGTGCATTACCAGATGTTAGAGATGGTTTAAAACCAGTACAAAGAAGAATTGTATATGGTATGAATGAACTTGGATGTTATAGTGATAAGCCTTATAAAAAATCTGCTCGTATTGTCGGAGAAGTAATGGGGAAATACCATCCTCATGGTGACTCTTCAATATACGAAGCATTAGTCCGTATGGCTCAAGACTTTTCATATCGATATATGTTGGTTGATGGTCATGGTAACTTTGGTTCAATTGATGGAGACGGTGCTGCTGCCCAACGTTATACTGAGGCAAGAATGTCTAAAATAGCGATGGAACTTGTAAAAGATATAAATAAAGATACAATTGATTTTGCACCAAACTATGATGGTGAAGAAACTGAGCCTACAGTATTACCAGCTCGTATACCTAACTTATTAATTAATGGTACAACTGGTATAGCAGTAGGAATGGCTACAAATATGCCACCACATAATGTTAATGAAGTAATTGATGCAATTATTGCAGTAGCACATGATCCTGAAATATCAGTTATTGATTTAATGGAAAATTATATACAAGGTCCAGATTTTCCTACAGGAGGTTATATATTAGGGAAATCTGCTATAAAAAAAGCATATGAAACAGGTAATGGTCTTGTTATTTGTCGTGCAAAAGCTGAAATACAAGAAAAAGGGAATAAAAAAATTATCGTAATTAGTGAAATTCCATATCAAGTAAATAAAGCTAAACTTGTAGAAAAAATTGCAAACCTTGCAAGAGAAAAAATAGTTGAAGGAATAACAGATATTAAAGATGCGTCAAATCGTGATGGAATGAATATTGTTATAGATTTACGTAGAGATGTGCAACCAGAAGTTGTTTTAAATCAATTGTATAAATTAACTTCTTTGCAAACTACATTTGGCGTAAATAGTATTGCGTTAGTAAATAATGAGCCAAAAACATTAACATTAAAAGATTTAATTACATTGTATTTAAAACATCAAGAAGAGGTTATTCGTAGACGTACAATGTTTGAATTAAAGAAAGCAGAAGATCGTGCTCATATTTTAGAAGGGCTAAAAAAAGCACTAGATATGATTGATGAAATAATTTCTTTAATTCGTACAAGTAGAACGACGGATATTATTCAACAAAGATTAATGGATGAATTTGGTATGTCAGATAGACAAGCTAAAGCAATTCGTGAGATGCAATTACAACGTTTAGCTGGTTTAGAACGTGAAAAAATAGAAGATGAATTACAAAGATTATTAGATATAATTGCTGATTTAAAAGATATACTAGAAAATAGAGAAAGAATTTTAAGTATTATCGAAGAGGAATTAAGACAAGTTCAAGAAAAATTTGGTGATAAAAGAAGAACTGAAATAATACAAGGAACATTTGATATTGAAGACGAAGATTTAATTCCTGTAGAAGATGTAATTATATCACTAACAAATAATGGATATGTAAAACGTATGCCAGTTGATATTTATAAATCACAAAATCGTGGTGGTCGTGGTGTAAAAGCAATGGCTACAAATACAGATGATATTGTAAAAAGTTTATTAACGATGTCAACACATGATTATTTATTGTTCTTTACAAATAAAGGAAAAGTGTATCGCCTAAAAGCATACAATATACCTGAACTTGGTAGAACTGCTAAAGGATTACCAGTAGTTAACTTATTAAATCTTGAAAAAGATGAAGAAGTTAAAGCGATGATTCGTATTGTTGATAATAAAGAAGAAGAAGTAATAGATCAATATTTATTCTTTGTGACAACATCAGGGTTAGTAAAAAGAGTTAATTTATCTGAATTTGAAAGTATTCGTCAAAGTGGTAAAATAGCAATTAAATTAAAAGATGAAGACCAATTAGTATCTGTTAAACTTACTAGTGGTAACGATCAGATTATTATTGCAACATCAAAAGGTAAAGCAGTGCGTTTTGATGAAGAAAAAGTAAGAACAATGGGACGTAGTGCATCTGGAGTTCGTGGTATAAATGTCGATGGAAGTAAAGTAATCGATATGACAACTGATAAAGAAGGTCAATATATCATGGTTGTTACAGAAAAAGGATATGGTAAAATGTCTCCATTAGAAGATTATCGTATATCAAATCGTGGTGGTAAAGGAATAAAAACTCTAAATACTACTGATAAAAATGGTCAAATAGTAGCAATGAGAGCTGTTAATGGTAATGAAGATTTATTAATTATTACTAATAATGGTATAGTTATTCGTTTACCTATGGAACAAGTAAATAAAACTGGACGTGCAACTCAAGGTGTTCGTTTAATAAGAGTTGATAATGAAAATCAAGTATCATCTGTTGAAGTTGTTGAAAAAACAGTTATCGAGCAAGAAAATGAAGAAATAACAGAATAAAAATATTATAACCATATGATAATCTCATATGGTTATAATTTATAATTGTAAAACTATATATGTTTGTTATATAATTGATGAATAAATAGAAAATAAGGAGATATAAAATGATTGATATAGCGATTATTAGAGAAAACCCATCTTTAGTAAAAGAAAATATGAAAAAGAAATTTAAAGATGATCAAGTTGGTCTAGTAGATGAAGCATATAAATTAGACATAGAGTATCGTGATGTTCTTACTAAAGCAAGTGAATTGCGTGCAACACGTAATAAACTTAGTAAAGAAATTGGTTTATTTATGCGTGAAGGAAAAAGAGAAGAAGCAGAAAATAATAAAAAACAAGTAAATGAAATGGCTAATACTCTACAAGAATTAGAAGAAGCAGAAGTAGAAAAATCTAAATTATTACATGAAATAATGTTAAAAATTCCTAACTTCATAGATGATTCAGTACCAATTGGTAAAGATGATAATGATAATGTAGAAATAAAAAAATATGGTGAACCAGTAGTACCAAGTTTCGATATTCCTTATCATACAGCAATAATGGAAAGTGTTGATGGAATTGATATGGAAGCAGCAGGAAAAGTTGCTGGTAATGGATTCTATTATTTAATGGGTGATATTGCAAGACTTCACTCAGGGATATTATCATATGCAAGAGATTTTATGATTGATAAAGGGTTTACATATGTAATACCACCATATATGATTCGTAGTAGTGTAGTTACTGGTGTTATGAGTTTTGAAGAAATGGATAGCATGATGTATAAAATCGAAGGTGAAGACTTATATCTAATTGGTACAAGTGAACATTCAATGATAGGTAAATTCATTGATACAATGAATCCAGAAAGTAAATTACCATACACATATACATCGTATTCACCATGTTTTAGAAAAGAAAAAGGTGCTCATGGTATTGAAGAACGTGGGGTATACCGCATTCATCAATTTGAAAAACAAGAAATGATTGTTGTATGTTCACCAGAAGAAAGTAAAATGTGGTTTGATAAACTATGGCAAAATACAGTCGATTTATTTATCACATTAGATGTACCAGTTCGTACATTAGAATGTTGTTCAGGGGATTTAGCAGATTTAAAATCAAAATCGATTGATGTTGAGGCATGGTCACCAAGACAACAAAAATATTTTGAAGTAGGAAGTTGTTCAAACTTAACAGATGCTCAAGCTAGAAGATTGAATATTCGTGTTCAAGGTGAAGATGGTAATAAATACTTTGCACATACATTAAATAATACAGTTGTTGCACCACCAAGAATGTTAATAGCATTTTTAGAGAATAACTTAAATGAAGATGGATCAATAAATATTCCAGTAGCATTAAGACCATATATGGGTGGAAAAGAAAAAATAGAAAAAAAGTAATTGTATTATACAATTACTTTTTTTTATTTGACAAATATACTTGTCAAATATATACTATTAATGACAAGTATATTTGTCATTAATAAGGAGGAAGATGTATGCCACTTTATAATCGGTTAAAGGAATATCGTACTAATATAAAAGTTAATCAGCAACAACTAGGAAAAATGGTCAATGTATCGAGACAAACAATTAGTTTAATCGAACGTGGTGACTATCACCCATCTATTTTACTTTCATTAAAGCTAGCAATTGTACTTGATTGTAATGTAGAAGACATATTTTGGTATGAAGAGGGAGATGAAAATGAAAAAATTTAGCAAATCAAAGTTGGGATTTTGGGTTATATTTGCATTTTTTACAATTATGGGGGGAGTAATTGGATTTTTGAGTGCAAAAAATGATATATCATTTCCAAGTATAAATATTGATTTTATATTTACTGTTTTTGCAGTTTTATTACCAGTTATATCTACAATATTTACTATTATAGTTTTGATATTCAAACACAAGTATAAAAAATATAGTGTTAATTTGGATGATGATGAAAATTATTATAATGCAAATAAAGCAAATGATGTTATTGCTTTATTATCAACGATTATAATTTACTTAGTAATGGCTAGCTGTGTTATGAGCATGAAAGCTAATATAGGTAGTAATTTATTTCAATTTGTACTATCAATATATTTGATACTGTTACTTATTATTTCAATCATTTCTGGGCATTTTTCAACAAAAAATATGGTAGAATTTATTAATCAAGATAATATTAATCCATATGATAAAATTGATATAAATAATGCAATAGATAATTTTGATGAGGGTGCAAAAGCAATTCTTCATAAATCTGGATATAAAGCATATAAGATTATCAATGCTTTTGTTGGATCTATTTTTATAATTGCAGTACTATTAAATATATTTTTAGAAGTGAATCTAAGTGGATATGTTTTATTGTTGTTAGTTATTCAACTTGTAATTATATTGTCATTTAGTTATTTTTCATGGATTGAAGAACATAAATAAAAGGGAGAGAAATTATGGAATTAATTGTAAAAGATATTAATAAAAGTTTTACAGGAAAACATATATTAAAAGGTATTAATATTGAAGCAAAAAGTGGACGTGCAGTTGGTTTACTTGGAAGAAATGGTGCTGGAAAAACGACATCTATACGTATAATAATGAATGTATTTATGCCAGATAGTGGAGAAGTTCTAATTGATGGCAAACCATTAAAGAAACAAAATATACGTATAGGATATTTACCAGAAGAAAGAGGATTGTATCCTAAAAAGAAAATTATTGATCAAATTGTATATTTATCACAGCTAAAAGGGATGGATAAAAAAGAAGCTATTAAGTCTGCAGATTATTGGCTTAAAAGATTATCTATGGATGAATATAGAAATAAATTATTAGAAACATTATCTAAAGGGAACCAGCAAAAGATACAGCTAGCAGCAACAATTGCATGTAATCCAGATATTGTTATTTTGGATGAGCCATTTTCAGGATTAGATCCAGTTAATGCAATGTTATTAAAAGATATTGTAAAAGAATTAATAGCTAGTGGTAAAATTGTGATATTTTCAAGTCACCAAATGAATTATATAGAAGAGTTTTGTGATGATATTGTTATTATACAAGATGGTACAGTAGCTCTGTCTGGAAATATTAAAGAAATTATCAAATCTTATCCAAGAGATTGTTTAAAGGTTACTTCAGCTGATAATCATGATATTTATACTAATGAAGACTATAAAATGGAAATTGTTAATGATGAATTATTGATTTATCTAGAATCAGAATCGATTCGTCAAGAAGTAATGATGAAGTTATGTCAGAAGTATGATATAGATGGTATTCAAATCAAAGAACCAACTTTAAATGATATCTTTGTTGAATACACAACGAAGGGAGAACAATAATGAAACAGTTTTTTACAATATTAAAATTTGAATTAGGTGGATATATAAAAAATAAGGGATTTATTATATTTAGTTTCTTTCTTGTTATATTAATGGCATTGTTTCTATTTTCACCAAGATATTTACCTGCAATAATGGATTTATTTAGTGATGATGAACCTACTACATCGACAATACAATATATTGATGTTAATGGAGATGTTGATGTAGAGTCGAGATATATACCTATTTTAAATGAACAATTTAAAGAGGATAACATTAAATTTGTAAAAACAGATAAAACTGTTGAAGAAATGAAAGAAGCAATTATTAATGGAGAAATTATTCGTGGTGTATATATAACATCAAGTACTTCTTATATTGATGTTATTGAAGATATTAACTTATATGATAGTACGTCATCTAAAATAAATGATTCCGTAGAAATAGTGTACCAACATAATTTATTAGAACAAAGTGGAATAAGTCATGAACAAAGTCTATCTATTATAAATCCGCAAATTATTGTTGAAAATGCTCAAGTTGATGGTGGTGTAAACCAAGCACAAAATTTCTTATATACGTACATTTTAATATTCTTATTATATTTTGGAGTTATAGTGTGTGGACAGTATGTAGTTTCAAGCATTGTTACAGAAAAAACATCAAGAGCAATGGAAGTCCTTGTTACAAGTGCTAAACCAACGGCATTCATATTTGCAAAAGTTATTGGTACAGGGATTGCAGGAATTAGTCAGTTGTTTTTAATTCTTGCTTCAGCATTTCTTTTCTATAATTTTAATGCAGAGTTTTGGAGTTCAAATCCATTAGTAGCTTCTTTATTTGATATCCCATTATCTTTAATTGGATTTATGTTAATA
Organism: uncultured Erysipelotrichales bacterium; assembly: GCA_964369175.1. Lineage (GTDB taxonomy): Bacteria > Bacillota_I > Bacilli_A > Erysipelotrichales > Coprobacillaceae > Tannockella. The sequence goes on from CAYJEM010000020.1 coordinate 13,053, forward strand.
TTCTTTATTCTTGGATTCTTTATCTATGCGTTTATGTTTGGTGCAGCCGGGTCGCTTGCTTCGAAAATAGAAGATATGGGGTCATTAATTACACCAATCACATTACTATTTGTTGCTGCATTTCTTATAACTTCTATGTCATTATCTAGTGGGTCAGTCGACAGTACATTAATGTATGTATCATCATTTGTACCATTTACATCACCAATGGCAATGTTTTCAAGAATAGCAATGAGTAATGTTCCAGCAGTAGAAATTATTATATCAATTGTTATACTTGTTATAACAACTGCATTAATTGGTATACTTGCTACTAAAATATATCGTTATGGTGTATTCTTTTACGGAAATAAACCAAATCTATTTAAAGTTATCAAGTTAATGTTTTTGGATATGAAAAGGAAATAATACTAATTAATCTACATAGAGTATATGTAGATTTTTTAGTATATAATTTGAACTTATTGAATATACATAATATAGTATACATATAATAAGTAAAAAAAGAGTAGTGGATTAGAATTTACAGGAAAGGAGTGGAAATTATGAAATATGTAAATTATAATAATCTATCAAAAACACACATCTTTTTATCAGAAATTCGTATTACCGGTCTGTCAGAAGAATTTCAATATTATCCATACTCATTAGATTGTATTGTAAATGTTACAGATCAGTCTATCTGTTTATATCCAGGTGTTGCACCCGTAAATGGATTAAGAGAGAATGCATTTGCAAGTCTCATGTATAACAATATTAAAGACATATATGTTTCTATATGTCGAAGAAGTCAGGAATTATCAAATAGTATTAAGAAAAATATTTATAATATTGATATGATCATTCGTTTAAAAAACAACGAAACATACCAAATTGAAACATGTAGTTGGGATAATTTTATTAAAATGATTGATATACTATATAATAATAATGTTCATGTAGATGATCCAATTCATATATACAATAATTATAAGGAATATGGGACAAAATATTTTGTTGAACTAGATAAAATTTATGATCAATTAGTTGGAATATATGATTTAATATTTTATAGGGGAAATAATGTTCGAGAAGTATAATATATTTAAAAAAGTAATTGATATTTTCTATAAATTTATGTATAATTACAAGTGCCATTACAATAGGCGGTTTCGAACCATGTCAGGACCGGAAGGTAGCAGCATTAAGAATCCCGTTTATGTGTAGTGGCATTTTTAGGAGAAAAAAATGAGTAATCATCTAACATATATGAAAGAAGCCTATAAAGAGGCAATAAAAGCTTATAATCAAGACGAAGTACCTGTAGGTGCTATTATTGTACATAATGATGAAATTATTGCCAGAGGGTATAATAATCGTCAAAAAAGCCAATGTGCATTAGGTCATGCTGAACTAATAGCAATTAAGCAAGCATCTAAAGTACTTAATTCATGGCGTCTTGAAGAATGTACTTTATATGTTACAATGGAACCATGCATTATGTGTTCTGGAGCAATAATTCAGAGCCGAATTAAAAAAGTTGTATATGGTGCATCAGACACGAGATGGATGTCCTTGAAAAAAGTAATTGAAAATGAGGATTTGTTAAATCATCAAGTAGAAGTTTTAGAAGGTGTTTTAGAAGAAGAATGTAGTAAATTAGTAAAACAATATTTTAAGGATAAAAGATAAAATCTTTTATCTTTTTATTTATATTTATTGTATAATGTAAAAAGGAGTTGATACTATGACATATAAAGCACTATACAGATTTTATAGACCACAAATATTTCAAGATGTGGCTGGACAAAAACATATTGTAACTACGTTGCAAAATGCTATAAGAGAAAAACGCATGGGACATGCGTATATTTTTGCTGGGCCAAGAGGTACTGGTAAAACTACAATTGCTAAAATTGTAGCAAAAGGATTAAATTGCCAAGAAGAAAATGCACCATGTGGAGAATGTCCAAGTTGTATCTCTATAAGTAATGGGCAACATCCTGATGTAATAGAAATTGATGCTGCAAGTAATAACGGTGTAGATGAAGTAAGAGACCTAATTGACAAGATAAAATATGCTCCAATCCAAGGTATATATAAAGTATATATTATCGATGAAGTCCACATGATGACAACAGGAGCATTTAATGCACTGTTAAAAACATTAGAAGAACCCCCAGCACACGCTATATTTATTTTAGCGACAACTGAACCACATAAAATTATCCCAACCATATTATCTCGATGTCAAAGATTCGATTTTCAAAAAGTTTCTAAGGATGATATGGTGGAGCGACTTGTTTATGTAATGAATCAGGAAAATAAGCAATATGATATTGATGCATTACGGCTAATTACTAAGCTAGCTGATGGTGGAATGAGAGATTCTCTTAGTATTCTTGAACAATGTTTAGCATATCAAGATAAATTAGAAATCCAAACAATCAATAAAATTTATGGTTTGCTTTCTATAGATAAAAAAATATTATTTATAAAAAATATTTTGTCGAATAATATGAAAGAAGTACTTAATACATTAGAAAATATGTTATCAGGTGGTATTGATATAAAAAGATTAACATTTGATTTAATTGATATATTAAAAGATGTAATTATATACAAAAATACCAATGATTCATCTATTTTATTTGTATTAGATAAAAGTGATATTGATTTAATAGTTCCTTATATTACAATCGAAGACTCATTTATAATAATTGACAATTTTGTTGAGGCAAGCTTACAATATCCAGCTGCTATTGATGCTGCTATCTACTTTGAACTTGCGATATTAAAGATATGTAATACAATTAATATATCTGATGATAATCATAATAAAAAAACAGAAGATACACAAATAACAAATTTACAAGAAGAAATTAATACTGATACAAATATAAATGCTGTTATTGAAGAAGAACTTTTAACACCGGTAGAAGATAACAACCTAAATAATGAAGATACTTACCATGAGGAAATATTCAATGATCTTGTTGAAATAGAAGAAAAAGAGATTATTGATGATAGACCACAAACACCTGTTTATAAAGAAGTAAAAACATCTGATGTTATAAATATTTTAGTACAGGCAAATCATGGAACAATTGAAGATATTAAAGAAAAATGGCCAATTTTATCGAAGTATCGTGTAAATTTAAATACTGCAAAGTATGCAACAAAATTATATTTATCAATGCCAGTAGCAGCTTGTGATAATGCATTTATAATTACTTTTGATCATGCTCCTGAAGCAAACGAAGTAAATCGAAGTGATTTATATCATGAGTTAAAAATTTTTATTAAAGATGTATTAGGGAAAGAATATGATTACATTGCATTAGAAACATCAAAATGGATAGATATCAGAAATGAATTTATCCAGCTTAAAAAAACAAATAAGTTACCTGAACCAATGGCAATCCAACTACAACATATTGATGAATATATTGAACAAAAAAACAAATATACAGTTGCCCAACAAAATGCATTGGATATGTTTGGTAATGATATTGTAGAAATTGAGGAGTAAGTATGAGTATGGAATATCCAAAAACATTTGAACAGTTGATAACGTGTTTTAAAAGATTACCTGGTATAGGGGGTAAAAGTGCTGAGAGAATGGCATATCATATTTTATCAATGGATGATAAATATATTCATGAATTTTATGAAACACTACAAACTGTAAAAGAAGATACAAAATATTGTAGTCAATGTGGTCATATGACACAAGATGATATATGTGCAATTTGTAGTGATACGTCAAGAGATAGAAGAACAATATGTATTGTTGAAAATTCTAAAGATGTCTTTGCAATGGAAAAAATAAAAGAATACCGTGGTCTTTACCATGTGTTACATGGAACAATGTCTATAATGGATGGTAAAACACTAGAAGATTTAAATATAGCTTCACTGTTTGATCGTATAGAAGATATTGATGAAATAATTATTGCTACAAATCCTACACGTGAAGGTGAAACAACAGCACTCTATCTTGCAAAACTTTTAGAAAAGCAAAGTATAACTGTATCACGCATTGCTAATGGGTTACCAATAGGTAGCAATATTGATTATGCTGATGAGTTAACTTTATTAAAATCATTGGAAGGTAGAAAAAAAATATAAGTTAAAAGCACATAGTTATTATGTGCTTTTAATTACAGTAAATATGTCTTTTAGAAACAACAAATTTCATATATAATATATAAAGAAGGAAGGTACAAAAATGCAAGGAATTTTTATTACATTAGAAGGCCCAGATGGTAGTGGAAAAACAACAGTTTCTACACTTTTGGTCGAGCAATTAAAAAAAGAAAACTACAAGGTACTTTTAACTAGAGAACCTGGTGGTATAGATATATCAGAACAAATCAGAAATATAATTTTAGATCCTAAAAATACAACAATGGATTATCGTACAGAAGCACTTTTATATGCAGCTGCACGAAGACAACATTTAATAGAGAAAGTTCAACCGGCAATCAAAAATGGTTATATTGTTATATGTGATCGTTTTATTGATAGTTCATTAGTATATCAAGGTGTTGGTAGAGGAATAGGTATTAAAGAAGTATATGATATGAATATGTTTGCTATTGAAGGAGTATTTCCTACAAAAACTATATTTTTTGATGTACCATATTTAGTTGGTCTTGAAAGAATTCAAAAATCTAATCGACAACAAGATCGCTTAGATATGGAAAGTAATGATTTTCACAGAAAAACATTTGAGGGGTATCAGCAAATATGTAATCAATATAAAGAACGAATTGTAAAAATTGATGCAACTAAATCAATTGATGAGGTTGTTGATCAAGCAATGAAAATTATAAGAGAATACATATGATAGATGAAATTAGAAAAGAACAACCAATCTTTTTTCAGTTAATACACAACGCACTAGCAAGTAATAAACTTCCTCATGCATTTTTATTAATTGGTAAAAATACAAATGATTCTTTAGAATTTCTTGTGAAATCAATTCTTTGTGATAATGTTGTTGCATGCAATATGTGTGATACATGTAAAAAAATTGATCATAAATCATACGCTGATATTATATATTTTGATGGACTTACAGAGTCTATCAAAAAACAAAATATTGAATACATTCAAGAAACATTTAAGAAGACATCAGTTGAAGGTAAAGCAAAGATATATATTATTCAAAACATTGAAAAATCTTCTAAGGAAGCAATTAATGCATTATTAAAGATGGTAGAAGAACCTGAAGGAGATACTATTGCTATATTCACAAGTAAAAATAAGAATAGAGTACTACCAACAATTATTTCCAGATGTCAAACGATTGAATTAAAACACGATAGTGCAAATTACATATATAATAATTTAATTGAAAATAATGTTGAAGCAAGTCATGCATCTGTATTATCAAATTTGGTAACTACAGTAGATGAAGCAAAGCTATTAGATGATGAAAGATTTGAATATATGATGTTACAAGTAGTTAATACAATTGAGGACATGTTTACTAATAGAGATAATTTACTCATTAATGCGCAAAGTAACCTATTAAAGAAGTATAAAGAAAAAAATGACATTGTACTTTTTCTTAAAATGTTATCACTTGCTATTAAGGATATGTTTCACGTGAAACATAACAATAAATTGATATATATAAATAACCAACAATTATATACTAACTTAACGTACAGTGACGAACAATTAATTAAAAAACTACAAATAATTAATGAAACAATCAATACATTAGAAAGTAACGCAAATATTCAGTTACTTATGGATAGTATGTTTTATAGATTATAGAAGGGATAAATAATGAAATATAATAAATTAGCAAATATAAAATTCAAAAATGCAGGAAAAACATATTACTTTTCTACAAATCTTGATATTGAAAAAAACACATATGTTGTGGTAGAAACATCAAGAGGATTAGAAATGGGTATAGTTACACAAGACTTGAAATGTGTTGATGAATTTGATTTAGATATGGAATTGAAGCCAATTAAAAGAATTGCAACGAAAGAGGATATAGATAACTTTGAAAAAAATATCTCTATTGCAAATGAGGCGCTACACACATGTAAGCAAATTATAAATGAATATAAACTAGACATGAGATTGATAAATTGCGAATATACTCTTGATCGTGCAAAAGTAATTTTTAATTATACTGCTGAGGACAGAGTTGATTTTAGAGAATTACTTCGAGAACTAGCTACTGTATTTAGATGCAGAATAGAATTACGACAAATAGGAACAAGAGATAAGGCAAAATTAGTTGGTGGCATAGGTGTTTGTGGTATGCCACTATGTTGTTCATCATCATTAAATGAGTTCACTGGTGTTTCTATTAATATGGCAAAAAATCAAATGCTAGCCATAAACATCGAAAAAATATCTGGAATGTGTGGACGGTTAATGTGTTGTTTAAAATATGAAGATGCTGTATATAGTGAGGAGAAAAAACGATTCCCAAAAATAGGGGAATACATTATATTTGAAAAGAAGGATTGCAAAGTTATAGGTATGAATGTTATCAATGATTTGGTGAAAATTGATAAAGAAGGTGCAATTATGTTTGTACCACTCAAAGAAATTAAAAGAAAAACACGAGAGAAGAAAAATGGAAGTAACAAATTACCTACTAGCGCATAAAGAATTAAAAATAATTCAAAGAAAAGATATGTTTAACTTTTCTTTAGATACAGTATTACTTGCAAATTTCTGTACAATTACTAAAGATGTTAAAACAATTGTAGATTTTGGTACAAACAATGCCGCTATTCCATTACTTCTATCAAAAAGGACGGAAAGAAACATTGTTGGTATAGAAATACAAGAAGAGGCAGTTATAATTGCAAAAAAAAATGTATTAATGAATCAATTAGAGCAGCAAATTAGTGTTATCCACAATGATATTAAAGATTACGTCAAAGATGCAAAAAAGGTACAGCTTATAGTATGTAATCCACCATTTTTTAAAGTAGATGAAAATAGTAATTTAAATGAAAATGAATTTTTACAAATTGCAAGACATGAAATAAAAATAAATTTAGAAGAAATTATCGAATCAGCTGCAACACTGCTTGATAATAAAGGTAGATTTGCAATTGTTCATCGTCCAGATCGTATGATTGATATTGTTAACTACATGCAAAAATATGATATTGAGCCAAAAAGAATGCGTTTTGTATATCCAAAACATGGTAAAGAATCGCATGTTCTTTTGGTAGAAGGTATATATAAAGGAAAAAAAGGATTGAAAATCGAACCACCACTGTATGCACATAATGCAGATGGTTCTTATAGTGATGAGATAAAAGTAATGTTTGGAGAAAAAATAAATGAATAGACAGAAAAGTTTTAATAATGAAAAGCCAACCTTATATTTAGTTGCAACACCTATAGGAAATTTAGAAGAAATATCATTTCGAGCACTTAAAATTCTTAAAGAAGTTGACTTTATTGCTGCAGAGGATACTCGTAATACCGTTAAGCTGCTAAATTATTATGAAATAAAAACAAAAATGATATCTCATCATGAACATAACACAAATGAGTCAATAAAAAAAATATTAGCAATAATGTCAGAAGGAAAATCAGTAGCATTGGTTAGTGATGCAGGATATCCAGCAATATCTGATCCAGGATACGAACTTGTTGTTGAAATAATCAAGTCTGAATATAATGTTGTTCCTATAAGTGGTGCAAACGCATGTTTAAATGCATTAGTTGTATCAGGTATTATTCCGCAACCATTTATGTTTTATGGTTTTTTAAACCATACTGATAAAAAAAAGAAGAAAGAATTGGAATATTTAAATAACTTTAAAGAAACATTTGTCCTGTATGAATCACCACATCGTATAAAGAAAACCTTGGTACTAATGGAAAAAATACTTGGTAACCGAAATATCGCATTATGTAGAGAAATAACAAAAAAACATGAAGAAGTAATTAGAGGAACAATTCTTGAAATAATCGAAGTGGTTGATACTTTAAAAGGTGAAATGGTTATTGTAGTAGAGGGTAGAAATGATGCAATAGATGAAATTGTGTATGATATATCATTGGAAGAACATGTACAATCTTACATTAATAAAGGTATGTCCACAAAAGATGCTGTAAAAGAAGTTTCAATGTTAAGAGGTCTAAAAAAGAATGAAGTGTATAATACATTCATAAAAAAGGGGGAATGATGTTTCACGTGAAACATCATAAGTATGAACAAAACGATTAATATAAAAAAAATAGTATTTATATTTATTATAGTAGTTGTTGCAGTAATATCGTTATTATTATCATTAAATACAATAGTTGGAGATAAATATTATCAAACATACGCTAAAGAAAATAAAACAATTGGCGAAATAAATCATTATACAACAGAAAATGAGCACTTCTTAATTTCAATATTTCATCCTACAGTTGAATATGATGTGGTAAATCAATATATAGAAAATTATTATAACCAGTGCATTGTTGCGCAAACTCCATCAGAAAACAAAGAAGTACTGTACATGGATTATGAAATAAATGAAGTTGGAAATCAATATATATCAGTAAAACTTAATTTTGTCCGTTATGATAAAGATAATAAAATTATATATGAAAATACAGATTATAGTACATATAACAAAAAAACTAATGCATATCTAAATATTGATAATACATTTCGAGGAGAATACAAACAGTATTTACAAAGTAAGAATATTGATATAAGTCAAGATTCAACGCAATTTATTCTAGAAGAAGATTGTATACAATTTAAAAATGAACAAATGGTGTTATACAGCGATATTGTAAATTATATAGAATTAGACAATAAAATTATAAATCCAAAAGCACCAGAAATAGATGTTATCAATCAACAAACACAAATTGATCCAAGTAAACCAATGATTGCATTAACATTTGACGATGGACCAAGTAGCAAGAATACATTAAGACTTGCGACAGAAATTGAAAAATATAATGGAAGGTGCACATTTTTCATACTTGGAGATAATGCAAAAAAACATCCAGAGATAGTAAAATCACTTTATCAGCAAGGTCATGAGATAGCAAATCACTCAATGACACATAAAAATTTTAATAAAATAGATGAAAATATTGTTAAATATGAAATAAATGAAACGCAAGAGTTATTGTATACAATCACTGGAAAAGAACCAAAACAATTAAGACCACCATATGGGGTTAGTAATGATATTGTAAGAGGTATAGCAGGTAATAATAACTTACGAGTAACCAACTGGACTATCGATACACAAGATTGGAAATACAGAGATTCAGAATTTGTAAAAAATGAAATAATTAATAATGCATACAATGGTGGTGTGGTATTAATCCACGATATCCATTCTACGTCGGTAGATGGAGTAATAAATGCATTACCCATACTATACAATCAGGGGTATCAATTTGTAACATTAGATACACTGCTTCAATATCATGAACCACATATTGATTGGTAAATAGTATTGACAAGGACATTTAACTTTGATAAAGTAACAATAAAGCATTGAATGGAAGAAGATAAAGAAAGCTTTAAGAGACTTGATGGATGGTGCAAATCAAGAGAACTACTTTATTAAAATGGTCCAGGAGCTACTACTTTGAAGATAGTAAAAGTAGTCGTAAACTTGCGTTAAAAGTTTGAGTGACATACGAAAGTATGTAAAAAAGGTGGTACCGCGATAATTTCGTCCTTTGTATAAGGGCGTTTTTTTATGGAAAAATAAATATCGAAAGGAATATATTATGGAAAAATTTTATATAACAACAGCAATTGCATATACATCAGGAAAACCTCATATTGGAAATACATATGAAATAGTATTAACTGATGCAATAGCAAGACATAAAAGACAAAGAGGATATGATGTATATTTCCAAACTGGAACAGATGAGCACGGACAAAAAATAGAATTAAAAGCAAAAGAAGCGGGTATACATCCACAACAATTTGTTGATGAAAAGGCTGCAGAAGTAAAAAGAATATGGGATTTAATGAATACGTCATATGATAATTTTGTTAGAACAACTGATGATTATCATAAGTTACAAGTACAAAAAATATTAAAGAAATTATATGATCAAGGGGATATTTATTTAAGTCAATATGAAGGAAAATACTGTACTGCGTGTGAGTCATTTTTTACAGATGCACAACTAGTTGATGGGAAATGTCCTGATTGTGATGGTCCAGTACATGATGCAAAAGAAGAAGCTTATTTCTTCAAATTATCTAAATATCAGGATCGATTAATAAATTACATTGAAGATAATCCGGAATTTATTCAACCTGTTTCTCGTCGAAACGAGATGATTAATAACTTTTTAAAACCGGGTCTTCAAGATTTATGTGTTTCACGAACAACATTCAATTGGTCGATACCTATTGATTTTGATTCAAATCACGTTGTTTATGTATGGATTGATGCACTATCAAATTATATCACAGGACTTGGGTATGACGTTGATGGAAATCATGGTGAACTATTTAAAAAGTATTGGCCAGCAAGCGAGCATGTAATAGGTAAAGATATCGTAAGATTCCATACTATTTATTGGCCGATAATGTTAATGGCATTAGATTTACCAATGCCTAAAAAAATATTTGGACACCCATGGTTGTTACAAGGTGATGGAAAAATGTCTAAATCCAAAGGAAATGTTATATATGCTGATGATTTAGTAAATATATTTGGAGTTGATGCTGTTCGTTATTACGTATTACATGAAATTCCATTTGATAATGATGGTACAATTACTTGGGATTTATTAGTTGAAAGAATTAATTCTGACTTAGCAAATATTTTAGGTAATTTAGTAAACCGTACAATAGCTATGTCAAATAAATACTTTGGTGGAATTGTAACAAACACAAAAATAGTAGAAGATGTAGACCAAGAATTAATTTTAGTAGCAACAAGTATGTTAGAAAAACTAAATAATAAAATGGACCAAAATAGAGTGAGTGATGCTATTGATGAAATATTTGTTTTACTTCGCAGAACAAATAAATATATCGATGAAACGATGCCATGGGCTCTAGCGAAAGAGGAAGATAAATCAGCTAGGCTGCAAACAGTACTATACAATCTAGTTGAATGTATACGTTTTAGCGCAGTTGCACTGCAAGCATTTTTACCAGAAACAGCTAATAAAATATTAGATCAAATAAATACTGATAAAAGAGATTTATTAGAGTTAACAGAATTTGGGCAATATGATTCTGGAACAAAAGTAGTAGAAAAACCAGAGATGTTATTTGCTCGTCTTGATCCAAAAGAAGTAGAAGAAAAAGTGAAAGAATTAACACCAAAAGCACAAAATAACGAATTAATTATTGAAAATGAAATTTCTATTGATGACTTTACAAAAGTTGAAATGGTTGTAGGTACCGTTGAAGAATGTACATTACACCCTAATGCTGAAAAATTACTTGTGTCTAAAATTAATATAGGAAAAGAAGTCAGACAAGTAGTTAGTGGAATAGCAACTCATTATACACCTGGGGACATGATTGGAAAACAGGTTATTGTAGTTTCAAATTTAAAACCAGCAGTGTTGCGTGGAGTAGAATCACAAGGTATGATTTTGGCAGGTAGCAAAAAGAATAAACTAGAAGTTGTAGAAGTTAAGAATTTGCCAAATGGTACAAAAATAAAATAAATAATAAAAGGACATATTATATGTCCTTTTATTATGCTAGAATAAGACGAGGTGATAATATGCAAGTAGATTGTATAAAAGTAAAACAAATAATAGAAGAATGTTCAAGTGCAACAATTATTGCTGCAACAAAGTACATAGATATTGAACAAATCAATATTTTAGAAGAATGTGGAATTACTAATTTTGGAGAAAACAGAGTACAAGTTCTTACAGAAAAATATGCACAGTATGAAGGTATGTCAAAATTCCATATGATAGGTACTCTACAAACAAACAAAGTAAAATATATTATAGATAAAGTTTCTATGATACATTCCATTGATAGTATCAAATTGTTAAAAGAAGTAAATAAACAAGCAATGAAACATAAAATAGTTATGCCTGTATTGCTACAAGTAAATGTGGCAAAAGAAGAAAGTAAGCATGGTTTTATGATTGAGGAACTAGAAAATATTCTTAAAGAAGCAACAGCATTTAGTAACGTCGAGGTACAAGGATTTATGATGATGGCACCAAACCATAATAATGTTGAAATATATTTTAAGCAAACAAAAGAATTATTAGAAAGTTATAAAATAAGCTATCCACAAATGAAACATTTATCAATGGGTATGTCAAATGATTATAAAATAGCGTTAAAACATGGTGCTACATTACTAAGATTAGGAAGTATATTATTAAAGTAGGTGAGATATGAAAGAAATAAAAGAAATTGTAATAGTTGAAGGAAAAACAGATAGTCAAGTATTAAAAGAACTATTTATTGTTGATACTATAGAAACACATGGATTAGCATTATCAGATGCAACTATGGACATTATAAAACAAGCAAATAAAACCCGAGGGATTATTGTATTGACTGATCCAGATTATCCTGGAAAAAAAATTCGTAATCAAATACAACAACAAATAGGAAATTGTAAACATGCATTTGTAGAAAAGAAAGATGCAATTGGAAAAAGAAAAGTAGGCATTGCTGAAGCTAGAAAAGAAGCAATAATACATGCTTTAGAAAACATTGTGACTTTTGATACAACTAAAGAAAGTATTGCTTGGAGTGAGTTTTTATCATTAAATATTATTGGATGCAAAGAAACTCGAGAGAAGGTATATCAGGCATTTGAACTTGGACATGGAAATGTTAAAACATTATATAAAAGATTAAATATGGTAGGTATTACAAGAAAACAAATTAAAGATAAGGTTGGTATATAGATGAATGATATTGCTACAAAAACAACAACGTCATATATATTAGATAAATATAATTTACATGCAAAAAAGAAGTTTGGTCAAAACTTCTTGATTGATACTAATATAGTAGAAAAAATAGCAAATGCAGGTAATATTGATAAAGATACATGTGTTATTGAAATTGGTCCAGGTATTGGTGCATTGACACAAGTTCTTGCAAGACATGCTGGTTATGTAATATGCTACGAAATTGATGAGGAGCTAAAAGCAGTCCATAAAGAGTTTCTAACTGAAAACAATATCGAAATAAGATATCTTGATTTTTTAAAAGCAGATTTAGAAAAAGTTACAAATGAAATAGGTAAAACGTATAAAAAGATATGCATAGTTGCAAATTTACCATATTATATCACTACAAAAATTATTGAAAGAGTTGTATATACAAATACGAAAATAAATACAGTGGTAGTAATGGTTCAAAAAGAAGTTGCACAAAAACTGACAAGTGATTACAAAAGTCCATTAACTTTTATGATTGAATACCGTGGCATTTCATCATATCAATTTACAGTAACAAAAAATGTATTTATCCCCGCACCAAGAGTGGATTCAGCAGTTATGAAAATAGAACTTAATAACCCTTATAACAATAAATTGCATGACGTGTTGGAAACTTGTTTTGTTCAAAGAAGAAAAACAATATATAACAATTTAAAGAAAAAATATGAAAATAGTAAATATATTCTAGAGAATTCGGATATTGAAGAAAATAAAAGAAGTGAAGAATTAACAATTAATGATTTTATATCAATCACAAAAAATATATAAATACATACAATATATTGGGTGATAATATGAAAATAGGAGACATAGTATGTCGTAAAAAATATGGTAAGGATATTTGTTTTGAAATTATAGATATTAAAAATGGAGAATGCAAACTACGTGGTGTAGAATATCGTTTAGTAGCAGACAGTCCTATAGATGACTTAGAACTAAGTGAATTTACAACTCGTGAATTAGCTCCCGAAAATATTCAAGAAGAGCATATAAAAGGAAGTGTATTGCATATTGATGGGGATCCAAAATACTTAGAACTTTGTTTAGAAAAATATAAACAACTAAGAGTACATGTAAATGGATACTATATAAAAGAAGAAGAAATGAAGACTAGAGTTCTAGAACTTCTGGAACGTCATAAACCAGATATATTAGTGATTACTGGTCATGATGCATTGAAAAAAAACAATAGCAGTAAGGATAGTAGTAGCTATCTTCATTCAAAAGACTTTAGTGAAGCAATTAAAGTCGCTAGAAAGTATGAAGGAAACAAGGATTCATTGATTATATTTGCTGGTGCATGTCAATCGTATTACGAGTTATTGCTTGCAAATGGTGCGAATTTTGCTTCAAGTCCTGATCGAAGAAACATTCATGCACTAGATCCAGTGTATATTGTAAGTCAGATAGCAAGTGCAAGTGTCACAAACTATGTTGATTTAGAAAAGATTATTCAAAAAACTTCACATAAAGCAGAAGGAATAGGTGGCATTGATACACGTGGTGTTGCTCGAAAAATATTTCCAAGTAGGTAGGTAAAGAAAATGAAAATTAAAGCATATGCAAAAATAAATCTAGCTTTGGATGTAGTTAGAAAAAGGGAAGATGGATACCATGATTTAGAGATGATAATGGCTCCCATTGAATTACATGATTTACTATATGTTGATATTATTGATGAAGGTATAATTATAGAATCAAATAATAAAATAATGCCTACTGATAAAAAAAATATTATGTACCAAATAGCTAATAAAATTATTGAACGATACAATATAGAAAAAGGAATTAAGATATTTATATATAAACACATTCCTACGCAAGCAGGATTAGCAGGTGGTAGTAGTGATGGGGCAGCAATTATTAGGGCAATGAATAAGCTTTTTCATTTAAATATGACTAATAAAGAAATGACTGAAATCGGAAAAGAGGTAGGTGCAGATATACCATTTTGTATATTTGAAAAAATGGCATATGTAGAAGGAATAGGTGAAAAGTTACAATTTATAAACACTGACTTTAATTGTCATATATTACTGGTAAAACCAAAATCTGGAGTATCGACAAAAAGAGCATTTGAAAACTTAGATTTATCCAAGGTGGAACATAAAAGTTGTAAAGAAATGAAAAATGCATTAGAAAATAATGATTATCAAGTAGTGATAGATAACTTACAAAACACATTAGAGACACCTGCGATGAATATTGTCAAAGATATTGCAAAAATAAAAGAAAAACTTATAAATTTCGGGTTTGATGGCGTGTTAATGTCTGGAAGTGGCTCAACAGTGTTTGGTTTGACCAGAGATTCTGACATTATAAACAAAGCATTTAAATCATTGAGAAATGAAAAATATTTCGTCAAGAAAACAAAAATTAAAGAATAAATTAAGAAAATAATGATTATTTAAAAAAAATAGTCATTATTACTTTTTTATGTGCGCGATTTTTGTTAGAATGTGTAGGGTAAAGGGAGGTAACTTATGAATACGTATGCAGTAGTTATGGCAGCAGGAAAAGGGACACGCATGAAGTCTAATAAACCTAAGGTATTGCATGAAGTACTATATAAGCCAATGGTAAGTCATATTATTGGCGAATTAAAAAAACTAGAAGTAAAAAAAATCATTGTTGTTGTAGGACACAAAGCAGATGAAGTAATTAATACATGTAAACAAGATGGTGTAGAATTTGTTCTACAAGAAGAACAACTAGGTACTGGACACGCGTTAAGTCAAGCTGCTAGTATTTTAGAAGGTTTAGAAGGTACAACAATTGTACTAAATGGTGATGCTCCATTAATTACAAAAAAAACGCTAGAAAATTTGGTTGAAACACACAATCAAAACAAATATAAAGCAACAATTATGTCATGTGATTGTAATTTAGAAAAAAAATTTGGTCGTATAATAAAAGAAGATGGTCAAATGAAAGGTATTGTCGAATTTAAAGACTTAAAACCTGGCCAATATGAAATCAAGGAGATGAGTGTTGGAGAATATTGTTTTGATAATATTGAAGTATTTAATGCATTAAAAAAAGTAACAAATAATAATGCTCAAAATGAATACTATTTACCAGACGTTTTTGAAATATTAGAAAAAGAAGGCAAAGCGATAGGTAGTCATAAAATCAATGATTTACACGAAGCAGGTGGAATTAATGACAAATATGAATTATACGAGGCAACAAAAGCAATGCAACAACGTATAAATAAAATGCATATGTTGAATGGAGTTACGATTATTGATGCTCAAAACACATATATAGGTGTTGATGTAAAAATAGGACAAGATACAGTTATAGAACCAGGATGTGTTATCAAAGGGAATAGTATAATAGGAACAGAATGTCATATTGGGCCAAATTGTGAGTTTACTAATGTAACAATTAGAGATAATGTTGAAATAAAATTCAGTGTTATATCTGACTCTATAATTGAAAGTGGTGTTGATATTGGACCATATGCAAGACTTAGAACAAACTGTCATATATTAGAAGATGTTCATATGGGTAACTTTGTAGAAATGAAAAATACAGTATTTGGAAAAGGAAGCAAGTGTGCTCATTTATCGTATATAGGCGATGCAATCGTTGGAAAAGATGTCAATGTTGGGTGTGGAACAGTCACAGTTAACTATGATGGCAAGAATAAATTCAAAACGATTATCAAAGATAATGTATTTATTGGATGTAATGCAAACTTAATTGCACCAGTTACATTAGGTGATAATTCATTTGTAGCGGCAGGGTCAACAATTACAGATGAGGTGAATGACAACGCGTTTGCAATTGCAAGAGCAAAACAAGTCAACAAAGAAGATTACGTTAAAATTTTAGTTAAGAAAAGAAATAGTGAAGGAAATAAATAAAATGGAAATGAACGACAAAATTACAGTATTAGCTTTATCAGCAAGTCAAGAATTAGCAAAGAATATTGCAAAAAAATTAAATTGTGAAGTGGGAAAATGTAAAGTAAATCACTTTGCTGATGGAGAAATATTAGTTGAGATTGATGAATCAGTGAGAGGGAAAGATGTATTTATTGTTCAATCAACATCAAATCCAGTTACTGAGAATCTAATGGAGATATTAGTATTAGCAGATGCATTAAAAAGAGCATCAGCTAACGAAATTACTGCAGTAATTCCATATTTTGGGTATGCTAGACAAGATCGTAAAGCGAAACCAAGACAACCAATTACATCAAAACTAATTGCTGATTTACTAACAGTAGCAGGAGTAAATCGTGTAGTTACTGTAGATTTACATGCTGCACAAATTCAAGGTTTCTTTAATATACCAGTAGATGAAATGCAGGCATTGCCATTACTAGCAGAATACTTCTATAAAAAATCAATAGAAGATATTTGTATCGTATCACCAGATCATGGTGGAGCAACTCGTGCTCGTAAGTTAGCAGTGTTGTTAGATGCTCCTGTAGCTATTATTGACAAACGTAGACCAAAACCAAATGTTGCTGAAATCATGGGAATTCTAGGAGATATCAAAGGAAAAAATTGTATTGTTATTGACGATATGATTGATACAGGTGGTACAATTGTTGCCGGTATTGAAATGTTGAAAAAAGAAGGTGCAAAATCAGTAAGTATTGCTTGTACACATCCAGTATTCTCTGGGGAAGCAGTAACTCGTTTACAAAATTCAGTTGCTGATGAAATTGTTGTAACAGATACAATAAAACTAGAAGACGACAAAATATTTGATAAATTAAAAATTGTAAGTGTTGCAGGTTTATTAGCGCAAACAATTGAAAATATTGAAAATTGTTTACCAGTAAGTGCTGTATTTGAACAATTTAATTTTGTTAAACATGATATTAAATTTTAAAATAAAAGATCAAAGAGTATAATATTATTATGCTAAAACCAGGAGACAAATAACTATTAATTAGTTGTTTGTCTCTTTTTTTCTATAAATTGGTATCCAAATCCAAGATGTAGAAGTATTCGTTTTCTTAAGTTTTGAAAATATCGATAGCCATAAGCATTGCGTTTTACTAATT
>CAYJEM010000021.1:0-29801 GCA_964369175.1 uncultured Erysipelotrichales bacterium
AGTTGTCCTTATTTAATATTCAATTCTTTTTTACAGTATTCAACAATATTTCTTTCAATGATTTTAATAATACTCTCTGTTGCTTGTGTGAAATTAAAAGTTACTTTTTGTTTAACCATCTTTCCCTCCTGTTACCTTGTTTCTTTACTATATGTTACACGGATATAATTTAGACCATACAACAAAAAAAAGATCGAAGCATTTTCAACCTGACTTTTTATATAAGATTACCCTTATTTTCAAATAGGAATCATTCTTGAATATTTACCAATATTTTTAAAAACTAACTTGATTGACCATTTTATAAAAAAGACCGAATCATCTTCGATCTAAACTTTATATTGTGCTCATAACGTATGTTTATAGTAAGTCTTCTGACTTATAAAGACTATATCCTTCATAATGATAGCTTGCATCAATACCCTTCATGTAAACTTCTCTGTCTTGTGTTTGGTCAGTCAAAGCGTTTTTCAAAAGATATTTTATCTCTAAATCTTTAATAGGACTGCGTTCCATTGCTAGGAAATAATCAGATTTATCGACCTTGCTCCAGTCAACAACTTTTCCTATATTAGCTTTTAAAATTAAATCAAGCCATATTCTCGTGCTTCTACCATTTCCTTCTCGAAAAGGATGTGCTACATTCATTTCAACATATTTTTCTATAATTTCATCAAAGTTTGATTGTGGCATTTTATCAACATTGTGTAATGCCATTTCAAGATACATTAGCGGTACAAATCTAAAATTTCCTTTTGCAATATTCACCGTTCTTATTTCACCTGCAAAGTTATAAATTTCATCAAATAAATATTTATGAATTTGAGATAATGCAGAAAAATTTCCAACTTCTAATGTATCAAGAATACCTTTATCAAAAAGTTCATGTGCTTTAATTTTACTAATTCGTTCTTCTGCTACAGCAAGTTCTGCTTCTGTTGTTAAACCTAATTTATTTTCTAACATATTCTATCACCCCTTATAAGTTTTGAATATTCATTTTTGAACTCCAGTATTTCTGTGTAACTCTTCTCTACAAGACTTAACCTTACAGATGGATATGTAACACCATATTGATTTGCAATCTCTTTCACTGACCCTGATGCAAGCAGAAATTTTTTTATGAAAATAACATCTTCATCATCAAGTCCACCAATCCAATCAGGCATTATATACATTGACATACAAACACCTATTTTAATAAAATTAAAGTGTATCATTCAATATTATTAAAATAAAAGAAAAGTTTATGCTATTTTACAATAACATTACTGTTATTCATTATATAAATTATACGAAGTTGTATTTAATATACTTCTTTTACAGTATACCATACTGTAAAAGAATGCCAAAACAAATATGTACATTGATATCGTATTTGTTTATGGCTTTTACTTTAAAAATTTATATTTACATCCCTACTATTGAAATAGTATACCTATATTCATGGTTTGCATTATATTTTGATTTGTTTTTTGACTTATTTATTTTTTTAAATGCAAATAGCCAATCCTAAGCCTATTTGAAGTTAACATGGCGCCTTGTGCTTCTCTTAGCACATTTCTTTCCTTCTTAAATATCACTTGCCATTCACTTAAGTCAAAATATGACAATAGTTCATTATCTCTTGGATATAAATTAGCAGGATATTTTTCATAATCATTATCATCTTGTGCAAGATGATAACAAATATATAATATTCCATTTGTTGCTACTGATTTTTTTAGCACTTCAACTTTCTTGGCTAATGGCATCGAAGCATTGATCTCTCGATGCCATGAGTTGTAGACATAAACAACATCAAATTTTTGTTTTGTTTTTTCACTATAATAATTTGTGTTATGATAACTTATTTTTTTGTCTAGTTGATAAGCGTTAATTCTCTCTTTTAGTACACTGCCCTTGATCACCTCACTACCATGATTTAACTTACCACCATCTATGAATAATACATCAGGTTCATAGAGTGATACCTCGTGTCCATTGTTTGCAAATGCTACTGCATTCCAACCATCAAAACCATCAGGAATTAAAATATTACTGCTCTTTTTTAAACTATTTGCTACTATGTATGTTACCTTTGGTATATCCTTAAAAATGCTCGCAATTCTTCTATTTTTCATCATTTTCTCCTATTTTCGCGTATTTTTTTGATATTTTAGTGAAAACAGGGCTATTTAATGGGTATCATGAACTGTATGTGTCACCTGTAACTGGAAATAATCCTACAACTACGCCAAGGTTAATTAATGTCTGAATACCAATTAATGATATAATTCCAATCATTAAGAAACAACCAAATAAATCTTGACACCTTAAAGCTATCTTTAATATATAAATAAATAAGTAAGCATATAAAAATATTAAAAATACCCCACCTACAAAACCAAACTCTTCACAATAGATTGCAAAAATAAAATCGGTTTGTGGTTCTGGTAAATAGAAATGTTTTTGAATACTGTTATTATAACCAACTCCAAGTATTCCCGCAGGTCCAATAGCGTACAATGATTGAATCATTTGAAAGCCACTACCTAAAGGATCAGCAAATGGGTCCAAGTATGCTGTTATACGTTGTAATCTGTACGGTGCTGCCATAATCATTGCCACAATTCCTGCTATACCACTTATCCCTAAGTAGAAAAAATATTTGAATGCCATTGGGCTAACTAATAACATAATTATAATGGCACTAGCCATAACTGTCGCACTACCAAAATCGGGTTGTAACATAATAATTCCAAAACCAAGTCCTAGAACAAGCAAAAGCGGAAGTACATTTTTTAGTTTTTTTAATTGATGATAATGCTTACTAATATAGTTTGCAGTATAAATAATCATTGCTATTTTGAATACTTCTGCCGGTTGAAAAGAAATAATTCCTAGTGAAAACCAACTTCTAGATCCGCCACGAACACTTCCAAGACCTGGAATTAAAACAAGAATCAATAATAATAATCCAAATAATAGTATTTTTTTACAATATTTTTGATATATATGATAATCTATTTTTGATGTAACAAACATACATAGAATACCTAGCACTGCAAATATTGATTGTCTTTTAATATGATAGAAAGGATCATCAAAATTATACTGTGCCCATACATTACTAGCACTATATACCATTGCCAGTCCAATACTTACAATTAATAAAACAACAATAATAATTTTCTTTTGCTGCATATATTTTCGCCCCCCTACTTATCTATATGCAAACAAAAAAAGAGGCATGCCTCTTTTAAAAGTCTAATACAAATTTTTTAAATGCTTTACCACGAGCATGATATCCTGAAAATTCATCAAATGAGCTTGTTGATGGTGATAGTAATACAATATCACCATCAATTGATTCTTCAATTGCCTTTACCGTTGCATCTTTTAATGTAGCAACATTTTCGACATTTCCAAGCATTAAATCATTTTGAAACCTTTTTCCAGCAGCTCCAAAAGTAATCACCTTTTTAATTTTAGATTGATGTTGATTAAATACTGTAATATCCAAACCTTTATCAAACCCTCCTATTAATAGAGTAACAGGCTTGTCAAAGGCATTAATTGCAGTAATTGTTGCATCTGTATTAGTTGCTTTTGAATCATTATATATCTTAGCACCGTTAATTGTAGTAACATACTCAATACGGTCTTCAACCCCTTTAAAATTAGAAATTACTTCATATAGTGTTTTATTATCTACAGCCATTGCTTTTGTCATACAAATTGCTGCCATTATATTTTGAACATTATGTTTTCCAACCACATAGATATCACTGCAGTCAATAATATGCTCACCTTGATAATAGATTGCATTATTATATACTTTACAGTCACCATCATTTTCCATCGATTGATGTATTAAATTACATTTAGGAGGGAATTTATCAATATAATATCTTACAAGATTATCGTCATCATTTACAATATAACTACCTTCAATTTGATTTTTATAAATAAATGTTTTAGATTCATAGTATTCTTCTAATGTTCTCATATAATCCAAATGATCTGGTGTTAAATTTAATATCATTGATACATCTGGAGTAAACTTATCAATATCTAATAATTGGAAATTACTCATTTCTAAAACAATATAATGACCTTCATTTTCAATTAAATTATTTTCTAAAACAATTTGACATAGTGGTGTACCTACATTTCCAGCCAAATGAACATGTTCATATTTTGCCTTTAAAATGTCATAAATCAATGTAACTGTAGTTGTTTTACCATTTGTTCCTGTAAGGGCTATGTAATTTTGTTTCTTTGATACTTGATAAGCAAGTTCAATCTCTGTATATACAGGTATTCCACGTTCTTTTAAACGCAATACAAAATCTTTTTGATAATTAATTCCTGGATTTTTAACAACCATATCAAAGTCTTCTTCAAACAATTCTGTTGGATGCCCACCACATACTACACGTATTCCTTGTTCAATATATTGATTATACTCAACAATATCTTCTTGATTATCACTAGCATTTACCGTGATATTTGCATTTAGTTTTTGAAGCAAAGCAATCGCTGCTTTACCACTTTTTGCAAGCCCTAATACAAGTACCTTTTTACCTTGTAACATATTACAATACTCCTATAACAATTCCAGCTAGTGCGCAAATAAATGCCATAAACCAAAATGAAATAACAACTTGTTGTTCATTCCATCCCATCATTTCAAAATGATGGTGAATTGGTGCCATTTTAAACACTCGTTTCCCTCTTGTTTTAAAAGAAATTACTTGAATAATTACTGATAATGTTTCCATTACATAAACACCACCTATTAATACTAGTAATATTTCTTGTCCTGTTAGTATAGCAAAAGCAGCTAAAATACCACCTAATGCAAGTGAACCTACATCACCCATAAAAATCTTTGCTGGATGATAGTTAAATACCATAAACCCTAGTAATGCACCAATTAATGCTAATGCATAACTTGTCGTTACATAATCTCTTAAAATCATAGAAAAGATTACAAACGGTGCAATTGAAATCATTGTTAAACCAGTTGCTAAGCCATCTAACCCATCCGATAAGTTTACTCCATTTGTTGTTGCCGTAAACATAAAATAGACAAGTACCGGATAAAGCCATCCCATGTCAATAGTAGCATTTACTAATGGAATTGTAATTAATGTATCAAATCCTGGTATAAAGTTAATTGCTAAAAGATAAAAGCCAATTGCTGCAACTGATTGCAATCCGTATTTATATAAAGGTTTTAATCCTTCATTGTTCTTTTTAATAATAATTAGTGCATCATCTAATAAACCTATTGCGCCATAAGCAATAATAACAAAAGTTAAAATTAGATATGTTGGATTTAATAAATTTTGAAAATTAATAATAGTAGCAGCTAAAACAGTAGCAATTATAAATACAATTCCTCCCATTGTAGGTGTACCACTTTTTTTCATATGTGACTGTGGTCCTTCTTCTCTTTGAACTTGACCATATTTCATCTTATGTAAAAACGGAATGACTCTAGGCATAGCAATTACAACAAGTAGTAAGCCTATTATAAATGCTCCTATTAACGATAAAAAGTTCTCCATAATATATCCCCATTTCTCTTTAATTCCTACATACTATACCATATTTAATAACTTTCTTCAATGTAAACAAACAAAGCAATTATAATAGAATTAATTTTACTTATTAATAAATATATCGTATTGTAGAAGTAGGAGGGAATACTATGAAAAAATACATAATGGTTATTGATCAAGGAACAACAAGTTCAAGAGCAATAATATATAATCAAAAAGGCAATGTTGTAAGCTTAGCAAGACGTGAGTTGCAAAATTACTACCCTAGTACAGGTTACGTTGAACAAGATGCCCAAGAAATCTGGGCAAGTGTTGTCGGTGTTATGTTTGAAGCATATGCTAAATCCGGGATTACAACTCAAGAAATTAGTGCTATTTCCATCACAAATCAACGTGAAACAACCGTTTGTTTCGATAGAAAAACCGGAGTTCCTATTCATAATGCAATAGTATGGCAATCAAGACAAAGTGAATCTTATTGTAAAGAAAGACAAGATAAGTCCGATATAATAAAAAAGAAAACTGGACTACTCGTTGATCCATACTTTAGTGCAAGTAAAATACGTTATATTCTCGATAAAACAAATTGTCAACAAAGAGCCAATGACGGTGAAATCTTATTTAGCACCATCGATAGTTGGCTTGTCTACAAACTTACAAATGGAAAAAAACATGTCACTGATGTGTCAAATGCATCAAGAACGATGTTAGTAAATCTAGAAACACTAGATTATGATGATGAACTACTTGATATTTGGGATATTCCGCGATGTATGCTACCTACCATTGTCGATACTAGTGGTATTGTTGGATATACAGAAAACATTTTTGAAACAGCGATTCCTATTGCAACAATTGTTGGTGATCAACAAGCATCCTTATTTGGACATACATGCTTCTATCCTGGTTCTGTTAAAAATACATATGGAACTGGTTGTTTTTTATTAATGAATACTGGTGACACAATAATTCATTCCCACAGTGGTTTAGTAACAAGCATTGGTTGGAAGATTGGCAATGAAGTAAACTATGTCCTTGAGGGTAGTGTTTTTAATGCCGGGGCTGCAATTAATTGGCTTCGTGATGGTATAAAAATAATTGAACAATCAAAAGATAGTGAAACAATGGCAAATGCTTGTGATGATGACCAAGAAATCTATGTTGTACCTGCTTTTACTGGCCTTGGTGCTCCATATTGGAAGCCGCTAGCTAAAGGAGCAATGTATGGATTAACGCGCAACACTACGCGTAAACATATTACTAAAGCCACCTTAGAATCGTTAGCGTATCAAACCTATGATGTCGTTGAAGCCATGCAACAAGATTCAAACATTATGATTACAACATTACAAGTAGACGGTGGTGTATCAAAAAATAATTATTTATTACAATTTCAAAGTGATATTTTAAATGTACCAGTATCTCGTGGCACAGATAACGAAGTCACAGCACTAGGAGCATTTTACTTAGCCGCTCTTGCTACTGGCATGTTTACAAGCAAAGAAGAAATTATTGCACTGCAACAAAAAAAAGCTATCTTCAATCCAACAATTGAAAATAACTTACGAAAACATAAAATCAAAAAATGGAAAAAAGCTGTCGCTGCAACCATTCTCTTTGAGTAAGACCGTACTACTTGTACGGTCTCTTTTTATAAATAATAATTTTTAAAATATTCTACGCGCAATAAATCAAAGAACGTCAATAATTGATAATTAAAATCAAGACCATCAAAACGACCTGGAATAATATACGTATAACTACTTACTTGATATTGTTTACACTTGTATACAGGATTTTGTGTAAGTAATACCGTTATGGCTTCATTACTATTTTTGCCATACAGATGTTCCTTACATGATTGGACTGCACGTCCCGTAGCACTCATATAAATAATTACATCATCACTTGTTACTTGCAATTCTTCATCAAAATGATGGAATTGTATAACCGGTTTACCAAAACTAATTAAATCGGTTTGAAACTCAATTGCCAGTGATGTTGGATAGATGGCCCCTACTAAAATAACTCGCTTAGCATTATAAACAATTTTACATAATTTTTCTATGTCTTGATAAAAATCTACCTTTTGGATATTTTTATCAAAACGCTCCAATAAAGTATGCTCATCTATCCCAAATAAACGAGCTCGAATTTGACCTAAGCGAACGGTTTTATCATCCAATAGTTTTTGTTTAAAATCTTCAAAATCAATAAATCCAAGTAAATTACAAAAATCCGTAATCTCCTGTTCAATGAAGCCATAATCAATTAGTTCATCCATAGTCACTTCATCGTAGCGACTATAATTATAAATAAGATGCATACAAAACTTATAATTTTCATTGTACAACAACGTCCCATAACAATATGATAAAATACGACTAATTAATAAGTTCATAATCTTCTCCCCCTAGTCAACAACATCATTTTTTTTAATTATAAAATTTTTCATCGTTTCTAAACAAAGACAATTTAATTGCCCTGTTTGAAAACTTCCCAAACCACCATCAATACCAATCTTATCTTTAAAGATTGGATCAATCCATATATCAAAATTATTTTTTTCCATATGTAAATGATTTGTTGGTGTATGACCAAATATAATAATTTTATCATCTAATGCTTTCGATAAATAGAACCATTCACGCATCCACACACATTCTTCTTCACTTTGATCATACAATCCTTTTTCTGGATTAATTCCAGCATGAATCAATACATACTTTTGACCATTACGAGTCAATTCAACGAAGTTTGGTGTTGAGTCAACAAAACGAATCATCATCTTATAAAAGGCACTTTTTAATACCGTATAATCTGCAACCTTAAAGATATCTTTTTTAAGATATTCATGATAGCTGCGACATGTTTTTAACCCACCATTTTGATACCATAGACGTGTTTCGCTACACTCTGGATCATTTGCGATAAAAGCCTGACGCATCATAACTTCATGATTCCCTTTAATTAGGTGGATATTTTTTTTACTTTGGATAAAAAAATATATATCTAGACTCTTAGTTCCACGATCACAACAATCACCTAGTATATATAATGTATCATCATCGCTAAATGAAATCTTTTCTAACATTGCTAGTAATATTTTATAACTACCATGCAAATCTGATAATACATATGTTTTATTTGCCATCTTTATCACCTTCTTATCTACTAGTGTATAATGATTTTTTAAAAAAAGCAATATCGCTATTTCTTTAGTGACATTGCAAGCATTGGGTAATTTGTAAAAATACCATCAACTTTCTTTTCAATACATTTTTCAATCTCTTCTTTGGTATTAACTGTCCATACATTTACTTTAAGATTTTGCATGTGACAACACTTCATAAAATTAGGTGTATCAATGCATGTTAGTGATGGATGAATTGCTACCCCATTGTTTTTTATAACATAATTCCATGGTTCTATATATATTGCAGCAAGCAAAAAACCAACACGATTTTTAACATTTTGTCTCGTAATGTTTTGCAATGTTATATGATTGAATGATGAGTAGATAACCCTTTTTTGATAACCATACTCTCTAACTAGAGTGGTAATTTCTTTTTCAATACCTTCATAAAATAAAACACTCGTTTTTAACTCAAGGTGCAAGATAATATCAGTATCCTTTACTAAATCAAATAGCTCTCGTAAGGTTGGTATTTTACAGCCACTAAATCCCTCCATCCCATTACTTGCATCAAACTCAAGTAATTGTTGGTAGGTATAATCTTTAACAAAACCTTTACCATTTGTTGTACGATCAATTGTTTCATCATGAATTAATACTAATACATTATCTTTGGTCAACTGTACATCTGTTTCAATACCGTCAACTTGATATTCCAATGCCTTTTTAAATGCATCAATTGTATTTTCTGGTGCTTCACCACTTGCTCCTCTATGTGCATATATCTTCATAAAAAATCCTCACTTTACTTCATTATATAATAAAAAGGCTTGTATGCAAGCCTAGATTATAAAATAGATTAATACAATTGCTCCTAAAGCAATGCGATACCATCCAAATACCGTAAAATCATGCCTCTTGATATATTGCATTAAAAATTTAATCGCAAGAATAGATACTACAAAAGCAACGAACATACCAATTACTAATGTCATAATTTCCGTAGTTGTAAACACCAATCCAAACTTAACAAGCTTTAACAAACTAGCACCTACCATTACTGGAATTGCTAGATAAAATGTAAATTCAGCTGCTACAACACGTGAAGCTCCAATTAAGATTCCACCTAAGATTGTTGCCCCAGATCTAGATGTACCTGGTATTAGTGCAAGCAATTGAAATATTCCAATTAATAATGCTGTTTTATATGTGATTTGTGATATTTTTTCAATTTTTGTGACCTTATTTTTATTTCGTTTTTCAACAATAATAAATAATATACCATAAACAATTAACATCACTGCTACAGTAATTGGATTAAAAAATAGCTCTTCAATCATATCATCAAACAAAATACCAATAATTGCTGCGGGAAGACAAGCAACTAATATCTTGAACCATAAATTCATAGTATCTTTCTTTATTGATATGCCATCATCAAAAGAGATTGGTAGAAGTTTATGAAAATAAATAACTATCACCGCTAAAATTGCACCAAGTTGAATAACAACTAGAAACAACTCCATAAACTCTGGTGATACGTTTAATTTAACAAACTCATCAACAAGAATCATATGCCCAGTACTACTAATTGGTAACCATTCTGTAATTCCTTCAACGATACCTAAAAATATAACTTTTAATAATTCAATAAATGCCATAATTTCTCTCCTTAACGCATTTTAGTATATCATGTATATATTCATTTTAGTATATAAATATGCAAATAAAAAGGAGGAAGCCCCCCTTTATATTATTTTACAATATGACACGCTACAAAATGATTTGGTTTTATTTCACGTAATTGTGGCTTTTCACTTTCACATTTATCACACGCATGCATACATCTTCCAACAAAAGGACAACCAGCCGGTAAATTAATCGGACTTGGTACATCTCCTTGTAAGATGATACGTTTCTTTTGTACTTCCAAATCAGGATCTGGAATTGGTACCGCAGAAAGCAATGCTTGAGAATATGGATGTAACGCTTCACCATATACGTCATCTGCAGGCCCTACTTCAACCATGTGTCCTAGATACATTACAACAATACGGTTTGAAATGTATTTTACGATATCTAAGTCATGGGCAATAAATAAGTAAGTTAATCCTAATTTCTTTTGTAAATCAATTAATAGGTTAATAATTTGTGATTGGATAGAAACATCTAATGCTGAAATTGGTTCATCACATACTAAGAATTCAGGTTCAACAGCTAATGCTCTAGCAATACCGATACGTTGTCTTTGTCCACCTGAGAACTCATGTGGGAAACGATTACGGTGTTCTTTATTTAATCCTACTAACTCAAGTAGTTCTTCAACACGTTTTGAACGTCCAGCAGCGTCATACATTCCATGAATTTCCATACCTTCAGCAATAATATTCCCTACAGTCATACGTGGATTCAATGAAGCATACGGATCTTGGAAGATCATTTGTGCCTTTTTAGCATATTTGAAACGGTCTTTATTTGTATGAATATCAATTACTTCTCCATCATACTCAATCGTCCCTGAAGTTGGATTATAAATCCCCATAACAGTTCTACCAAGTGTAGATTTTCCACACCCAGATTCTCCTACAAGACCTACAGTTTCACCTTTAAAGATATCAAATGATACATTTGATACGGCTTTTAAACGTCCACCTTCTACTCTAAATGATTTCGATAAATCTTTTATCGATAATAATGGTTTATTTGACATATTAGTTACCCTCCTTACTACTTGATGGGCAATCTTTATGTAATAACCAACATGAAGCTGAGTGCCCGTTACCTAAATCAAATTGAGGTGGTTGGTTCTCTTTACATATTTTCATGCAATTTTCACAACGAGCTGCAAATCCACAACCAAGAGGTGGTTTCACAAGATCAGGTGGTGTACCTGGAATCGAAGTTAATCTTTCATCTTTTGTTGTATCATGTTTTGGAAGTGATGCAAGTAATGCTTTTGTATAAGGGTGACTTGGACTATGGAAGATATCACGTGATACTCCAGTTTCTACCACTTGACCTGCATACATTACCGCAACACGATCAGCAAGATTCGCTACTACTCCTAAATCATGTGTAATTAATACAATTGCAGTTCCTAAATCATTACGAATATCTGATAATAAGTCAATAATTTGGGCTTGGATTGTTACGTCTAAGGCAGTTGTTGGCTCATCAGCTATTAATAATTTTGGGTTACAAGAAAGTGCCATTGCGATCATCGCTCTTTGTCTCATCCCACCTGAGAATTGATGTGGGAATTGTTTTGATCTTTCTTTTGCATTAGGGATTTGTACTTTTTCAAGCATTTCAATCGCTTTTGCATTTGCTTCTTCTTTTGATAATTTTTGATGATGCTTAATTGCTTCAACAATTTGTTTACCAACTTGCATAGTTGGATTTAAACAAGTCATTGGATCTTGGAAAATCATACTAACTTCTTTTCCACGAATTGCTTGCATCTTTTCTTCTGGTGTATTTACAATGTCAATACCATTTAATGTTAACTCACCTGATTTAATTCTTGCAGGTGGCATTGGGTTTAATTTCATTATTGTTTGGGCTGTTACTGATTTACCACATCCTGATTCACCTACAACTGCAAGTACTTCACCTTCTTCTACGTAGTATGATACACCACGTACAGCTTGTACTTCACCAGCATAAGTGTCGAATGATACATATAAATCTTTAATATCAAGTACTTTGCTCATATCTTATCTCCTTAATTTTGGATCGAACGCATCACGTAATTTATCACCTAACATGTTAAAACTTAACATGATTGATGAAATTAACACAGCTGGAATCCATAGCTGTGATGGATATTGTTGGAATACCGAAATCCCTGAATTTGCAAGGGTACCAAGTGATGATCCCGGTACTGGAATTCCTAAACTGATAAATGACAAGAATGCCTCTGTAAAGATTACAGATGGAATTGCCATTGTTAAGCTAACTACGATAATTGACAAAATATTTGGAACAAGATGCTTAAAAATTATACGAGTTGCACTAGCACCCATTGTTTGTGCTGAAATGACAAACTCTTGACCTTTTAGACGAATTACTTCACCACGTACAAGACGAGCCATACCAACCCATCCAACAATTGAATAAGCGATAATGATTGTCGATATACCTTTTTCAATCACTGTCATTAATAAAATAATAATCAATAAGTAAGGAATACCATTAATGATTTCACAAATACGCATCATAACGTTATCTAAGCGTCCACCGAAATATCCTGCGATTCCTCCGTAAACAACACCAATGACACAGTTAATTGCAACTGCTGAAATTGCGATGAATAATGATACACGTACCCCATCAGCAGAACGAACTAAAAGATCTCGCCCTAAACTGTCTGTTCCAAACAGGAAGAAGTGTCCATCAACGCTTGTAAACATTGGTTGATTCGTATACATTGGATGTACTTTATCAAATGTATATGGTGAAAACATAGGTGCAAATATTGCAAATACTAAAATTATTCCTAATAATACCATAAAGAAAATTGCTGATTTATCTCTAAGTAAACGACCAAAAGCATCTTTCCAGAAGTTTGTAGAAGGTCTACTCATTTCATTTAAACTTGCCAAGTCTTGTCCTAAAACTTCAAAATCAGAAGCATCAATTGTAGAGTCAACAGTTAATTTATTATTTATATTTTCCATTATTTACTCTTCCCTCCTCCAATTGAAATTCTTGGATCAATTATTGAATATAAAATATCAACAATTAATGTCGCAATAACTAAGAATGTACCATAGAATAAAGTACTTCCGGCAATCATTGTATAGTCATTTTGCGTGATAGCGTTGATGAAGAATTTACCCATCCCTGGAATATTAAAAACTTTTTCAACTACGAATGCTCCTGTAAGTACAGCTGCAGCAATTGGACCTAGAACCGTAATTACTGGCATTACAGCATTACGAATTGCATGACGCCATACGATTACTCTTGTAGATAATCCTTTTGCCTTTGCTGTTTTAATATAATCAGATGCAAGTACATCTAACATACTTGTTCTCATTAATCTTGAAATTGTTGCAAGTGATCCAAGACCTAATGCAAGTGATGGTAACCATTTTGATGGTTCCGTTGTCCATCCAGTTACTGGAATTAAACGAATTCCATGAATGTTTAATTGTAACGAAATAAAATATTGTAATAATGCTGCAACGATAAAACTTGGTACTGATACACCAATTACAGCGATTAACATTGAAATTGTATCACCTTTTTTACCACGCTTGATAGCTGCAAATGAACCTAAAGCGATACCACCAATAGCAGCAAATACTAGTGCACGAATTCCAAGTTCAAATGAATATGGAAATGATTCACCAATAATAGTTGTTACCGGTCTATTTGTTTGAATTGAAATACCTAAATCCCCTTTAAATATATTTGTAACATAAAGTAGGAATTGTTCCCATACTGGTTTATCTAAACCGTATTTAGCATTTAATGCTGCTAAAGTAGCTTCACTAATTGGCTTATCCCCAATGAACGGGTCACCAGGCAAAAATTGCATCATTAAAAATGTAATTAACATAAGTAAGAATATTGTTAATAATGCATACATAATTCTAGTAGCTATGTACTTTTTCATTCTTTTTCTCCTTTTTCCTATACAGTATAAAAAACCACATTTTTTGCGGTTTTAACACTCTCTTGATTGTAAGCCCTATACTTTTAATCAATGATTTAACTAATCTACCTCATAACATAGATAGCTTAGAAATATAATAAGCGAACATATTACTTAGCATATTTCTATACTATCATAATAATTGAAAGAGCTATGTAACACATAGCTCTTTGTGTTAAAACTTAAATTATTTAATGTAAGCTCCAGTTAAATCCATATCTTGGAATGCTGTTCTTACAACACCTTGTAAACGCTCTGAAGTTACATAGTTAACTTTTCTCCAGTATAAAGTTCCAATTGGAGATTCCTCAGCTAAAAGTTTTTCAGCTTCAATTAATAACTCAGTACGTTTAGTTGTATCTGATTCAGCTAAAGCATCAGCGATTAATTTATCATACTCTGCATTTGACCATCCTGCATGGTTATTTCCACTTGTAGAAATCCATAAGTCTAAGAAAGTCATTGGGTCATTATAATCTGGTCCCCATCCTGCATATACAACATCGAAATCTTTTTTGTCCATACGATCTAATCTTGTTTTGTATGTTACTTGTTCAATGTGTACTGTAATTCCTAAGTTTTCTTGAAGAGCTGCTTGGATATATTCATAATAACGTTTTGCACTGTCCCCTTCATCTCCTAAGATTGTAAGTTCGAATGTATCAATTGATAAACCTTCTTCAGCTAAACCTTCAGCAAGTAAAGCTTTTGCAGCTTCAAAGTCTCTTGAAGAATCAATTAACTCACCAACAGTTTTTTGGAATTCTCCAGCTAAGATTGCAGGTGGTGTATATGATGTAGCTGCTAATGATTCATTTTTGATGATTTGATCTACTAAAGTAGAAGCATCAGTACCAATAGTTAATGCTTGACGCACTTTTTTATTGTTTAATCCAGGATTATTAATATTATACTCTAAGTACCAAGTTGAACCATCATCATAAGAAGAAGTAGTTGTTCCTTGATCTTTTAATTGTGTATTTTGATCTGCAGTTAAACCAATCATATCAATTGATCCAGCAGTAAATTCATTTAATGCAGTATTTGTATCAGAAATCATTTTCATTGTGATTTTTTCTAATTTAATATTTTCTGCATCATAATATTCAGTATTTTTTACTAAAACGATTTCAGACTCATGAGCCCAGCTTTCCATTTTGAATGGACCATTTGTTACGATGTTACTAGCTTCTGTTGCATAAGTAGCAAAGTTTAAAGGATCTGAAGCACCAGCATCAGCTACTGCTTTTTCATTTAATGGATAGAAGTTTTGGAATGCTAATACACCTAAAATATGTGTATAAGGTCCAATTAATTTAAGTTCGAATGTATGATCGTCAACAGCTTTGTATCCTACTTTATCTAATGCTGCTTGTAAAGATGCATCATCAGTTGAATTTAAAACATCTGCTGCTCCTTCAATTAATACAGACCAAGTACCTGCATAGTTTGCACCATAAGCTGGTGTAAATAATGTATTTAATGCATACACGAAATCATGTGCAGTTACTGGTTCCCCGTTAGACCATTTCATGTCATCTCTTAAGTTGAATGTGTAAGTTAATCCATCTTCTGACACTGTCCAATCTTTAGCAACACCTGGTTGTGGTTCGTCATTTTCATTTAATGTTACTAAACCAACCATTACATGACGTAATACGTTTCCATCAACTGATCCAGTAGCTAATACTGAATTTAATTTTGATGGTTCACTTCCTAAGTTAACGATAGTCTCTTGCACTGCAGTTGATTCACCAGTTCCTGATGAACATCCTACAAGAAGAGTTAACGCTAACATTGCACATGCTGTGCTTTTTAAAAATCTCTTCATTTTCTAAATTCCCTCCTGTGTTTTCATAAGTTGTATTGAATTGTATACAATAACCCATGAGACAATTATAGCACAACCAATTTACGAATTCTACACTTTTTTAAAACAAAATTGCAGATTACCTAAATCACACATTGTTTTTATTTTGATACAATTTTGCTAAGTATGTATTTACAGAAAAACAATTCAATAGATTATTTTCTACCGAATTGTTATTTTATATGATTCCTATTGACTTTTTTGCAAGTTCATCTGCTAAGTCGTTATACACATCTCCGCTATGAGCTAACACTTTAACAAAGCGAATATCTAATATTTGACGGTATTTATTAACGTAATCAACATATAGTTTTGTTCCATCTTTGTTTGCTTTCCAGTCACCTACAGCCCATTTTTCTATTCCTTCATAATCATAGTAGATTATTATTGCTTTATGACCGTTGACAACTGCATAGCGCATAGCTTCTAAACTACCTTTAATTTCTCCTGCAACATTACGCATTGTGACAAAACTCGGATTGTTTCCTTTACCACTTAACTTTGTAACAACATGTCCACCTTGTAAAATCACTGCACCGTACCCATATTCTTTTGTTTTAATATTATAACTACCATCTACATATGCAAGAAGGCAATCCGTTGCTACTTTATCTTGTTTATCAACACCTTCTACAAAGGTTATTGCTCTTTCTTTATCACTAAACGATTTGTAAACTGCACCAGAATACTTATCAATTTGTTGCTTACACGCATCCCATGATGTATACACACCTGGTACTCTTCCTTTTTTAACAGCATAATATTTCATACAATTCCTCATTTCTTTGCTTATTGTATTATACACTCAATAACTCTAGCTTACTAGTTTTTTAAGTGCAACTCTGCTTCTTGTAAACTAGCAAATCCAAATAACTTTACAGTTTCTTGTTGTATTAATGTAACTATGTTCTCTTGCTTTTCTAACATTGATTGTATCATTAGTGCATATTGATATAACGTTCTTGGTGAGTAAGTTGAAAGTTCACTACGCAAATAGGTTTCAAATGATGTATGATTCACATCGTCTTGATTACTATAAACAACTCTTCCAGCTCTTGAAATATTTGGATAAAGACTATCAAACTGCTCTTTCATAACCAATTCAATTTCAACAATCTCATTAATTAATAATAAAACTTGCATATCTATTGGCGGTAATTGATCTTTTATTTGTAAATATTGTTGGTAATCATTTGTTTCCATCATACGAGCATATTTTAACATAATTGGATTATAGTCAATTTCAACATATTGTTGTAAATCATGATAATACCCTTCTAATACTTCAGGATAAAAAACATTAAATTGTGCTCGACGATACTTTACAAAAGAATCATAATCATCTTGGCAACTTGCTCTACCTTCAATATGTTGTACTCGATTCATAAATTCAAATTCTATTTCAATAATTTCATCTATCATATTATCCCTCCATGATATGTAGTTCTTTAATTTCTACATCTTCAATATGTCTATATAATTCTTCAATATGCACATCTAAAAACGAATCTGTACACTTACTTAATTTTTCACTTTGTAAATATTTTACAACCTCTATACAAATATTTTCTATAATACTTATATTGTCTTCAATATCCGTACTACTTACTAATTTATCAATCATTGATTGAATCATTGTTAATTTTTTCATATCTTTTAACCCATGATTAGACCATTTATAAAATGGCATATATTTCTTATTTGCTAGATAGACAAAATGTATCGCACTTTCAATAAATTTAGATAGTGCTAAATACATTGCTGTGTTGTCTTTTCGCTTATAACAACGAGGGTAGTTATATTGACCAGCTTGTGACATAATTGCTATTGCTTTGATCATCTTTTTTAATTGAACATCTCGTGGATAATATTTCAACATTGTACGAATATCAGTAAATTGTTGATTATTATTTTCAAACAACTGACCACTTACAATCATTGCTAGTGTTGACTCTTCACTGTAAAACCAATGTTTGTTTTTCGTTGGTAAAACTGGTAGATACATGTTAAAGAAATTGGTATTAGAAAAAATACCTACCCGTTTATTACTACGATGACTTACAAGGCGAGTGTACCCTAGAAATGTTTGATCTAGGTTATCGTATGTTTCTTGCATGCTACTACCATATTGTTTATACACATCATCTGGTAACCAAATACAAAATCCTGGTCCAAAATCATGATCTTTTGATATTTCATCATCGTAACCAAAGCACTCTGATCCAGGACCAACTAGTCCAATGGTTGCTTGTTTCATTGCTTCGGGATATTTTTTATAAAATAGTTCTTTTGCTTTTTGATTATAATATAACCTTGATAAGGTTAATCCTTTTAATGGTTCTTTTTGTTTTTCTAATACATATTGATAATTATTATAAACAACTTGATAATCTTGATTTTTACCAAACGTTTCTTCTATTTTAATAAGTGCTTCTTTAAAAGCATCAAGTGATTCTTTATACATATACTTTTCAAAGTATATTTGTCCAATTGCTGCAATTGCAGCAAAATAGTGCGGATCACTTGAATCATACTTTTTAAATAATTCAATTGCTTTTTTTAAACACTCTTCACCTTTTTCTATTTGATTATTTGATACATACATTTGAGCGATATTTGTATAAGATATTGCTGTTTCAATTTTGGCATCTTCTATCTTTGATATCTTATCCAATGCTTCTTTTGCATATGAGATTGCTTTTTCAATATTGTTTGTTTCATGATAAAAAATACTCATATTATTTAATAATGATAAATATCTTTGATCATTTGTAGATAAGTTCTTTTTATATATAGTATGACATTTATCAAAATATTCACTTGCTTTTTGAAAGTCACTTTTAGCACGAAATAATGTAGCAATATTTAAGTAAGTCGTTGCCCCTGTAACACTTCCTTGTAAATTGTTTTTTTCTAAAATATTGATAGCACGAATAGCCATTTTCTCACCCATATCAAAGTCACCATGTACGCGGTAATACCCCATTAATTCATTAACTATTCCAAGAACAATATCGTCTTGGTTAGAAGTTATAGCATCCTTCATAGTTTCTAACATATATGTATATGCTTCTTTATATTTTCCATCTTGATAATATGCATCAATTATATTTTGTATTTTATCCATAAAATACCTCCAGTATCATTGTAAAAAATATTAACAAAAGTTACAAAGGATATGCATTTGCATATCCTTATTCTTCGTAGAATGTATTTCTAGCATTTGTTTCAATTGTAGTTGTTTTACGATATAGAGGTGCTTCACCTGAGAATTTCATCATAATTGTTGTTGCATCATTTTCAATTTGCTCACTAATACCATAGTTTCCTATAGTATCCTTACGTAATTCATACACACCGTTTTGTTGATTATACAGTGCAGAAACTTCTTCGAGTTGCCCATCAATACTTTGGCTACTTGCAAGTGTAGTATAGTCTTGAATTATTTTTTTACTAACGTCATCCATATTACTACTTACAAAGTCAGGTAAATTTGTTTGAACATACTCTATATGCATCAAAGCAGTTTTTCCAGTAATATCGTACTCTAACGCATAGATCATAGTATCACCATTTTCAAATGTAATATCATACACTGGATAGAAAAAAAGATTATTTGATTGTGCAACATACACCTCACAACTTCGAAAATGAACTAGACTTCCTGGAGTTACTCCTTCTAATTCTTGCTTAAAATCTAGTGCTCTTTGTCCATATTGTTGACGATCTGGATTATTTGTTATAAATTCTGTAACACTTTCATACATTCCAACAACTACTTCTTCCTCGCGTGGAATATCTGCTACTTCATTAGAGATTAACGGCGCAATACTACTTGCTCCACTATCTGATAAAAAGTAAGTAAACGTCATTGGTGTTATTATCAAGCAAATTGCTAGAACAACATAGAACACCCCTCGATCACTTCGATTATTTGATTTTATTGCTTGATAACCAACAGCATGCCCGCAATGAGGACATCTTGTAGTCTCGCGACTTATTTCATTTTTACAATGTTGACATTTTTTCATACGCTACCTACCTAAATTTTTCATTCATCCAAGTTTCAAAATTATCAATGTATTTTTCTTTTTCTTGGATTTGTGTATTCTCATCTTCTATTTTATAGTATTCTACACTTAAATACTCATATGAATCTATTATAGCACCATTGCTTATAAATTGTAAGGTTGGCGTCCAATCATATTGTAGTTGTTCTTTTAAATTTTCATAAAATTCAATCTCCTGCATGCTTGCTTCTGGTTTCATAGCATTATCACGATATGTTTTAATATTTACATAGTATACATACATTCCTTGATTTTTAGACAAAAAAGTTTCTAAGATTGGTGTAAACTCTACACAATCTAGACAGTCTGGTCGACCAATATAAATAATAAATGATTCCTTATTATCTATTTTATTTGTGAGTTGTTGATAATCAATTTCTTGAATACCTGATAAATGAACATCTTTGGATAAAGTATTAGTGGATGCCTGTTGGCAACCACTAATACATAAAGTAATCATAAGGAATATGATTATATTTTTTATTGTAATAAAGAAACTCCATCCATTTCTTCAGGTATTTCTAATCCTAATAATTCTAAGATAGTTGGCGCTAAGTCACCTAACTTTCCATTTTCATTTAATGAAAGATGTGTATTTGTAACAATTAATGGTACATCATTTGTTGTGTGCGCAGTAAATACATTACCTTCATCATCTAATAACATCTCACTATTACCATGGTCTGCAGTAATTAACATTGTCCCACCTAATTCAAATACTTTATCGTATACTTCACCAACACATTCATCAACTACACTCACTGCTTTGATTGCTGCTGGAATTACACCAGTGTGTCCCACCATATCACAGTTTGCAAAGTTTACAATAATTACATCATGAATATCTTTTTCTAGCTCTTCAATTAATTTGTCTTTTACTTCATAAGCAGACATTTCAGGTTGCAAGTCATATGTAGCTACTTTTGGAGAATCTACAAGTACACGAGTTGCACCATCGATTTCTTTATCTACTCCACCATCGAAGAAGAAAGTTACATGAGCATACTTTTCAGTTTCAGCAATGCGTAATTGTTTTAATCCTTTTTCTGATAAATAATCACCTAATGTATTTGTAAGTTTTGGAAGTGCAAAAGCAATTTCAGCGTTTACAGTATCAGCGTATTTCATCATACATACAAAACATAAGTTTTGTGGTTTATTTTCAGGTTTAAAATCTTCATATACATCAGCCGTCATAACATTAGCCATTTGCATTGCTCTATCTGGTCTAAAGTTTGCAAAAATAATTGAATCATTATCTTCGATTTTTCCATCAACAGTAGTATTATACCCTGGTAATACGAACTCATCATATGTATCTTTTTCATAAGAATCTTTTACATATTGTACTGGGTTTTCAAATACTTCACCTTTTTCATTTACAAGTGCATCATATGCAAGTTCAACACGATCAAAACGTTTATCACGATCCATTGAATAATATCTTCCTGAAACAGTAGCAATACTTCCCACACCGATTTCATTAATTTTATCTTGCATTTCTTGCACGAAACTAGCACCACTATCAGGAGCAACATCACGTCCATCTAAGAATGCATGAACATATACTTTTGTAAGCCCAGCATCTTTTGCTAGTTGTAATAATGCATACATGTGTTCATTTGATGAATGCACTCCACCATTTGAAAGTAATCCCCAAATATGTAATTTTGAATCGTTTGCTTTTACATTTTCGATTGCTTTTGCAAACTTTTCATTTGTAAAGAATGTTCCGTCTTCTACTGCTTTATTTATTAAAGTAAGAGATTGGTATACTGTTCTACCAGCACCAATATTTAAATGTCCTACTTCACTATTACCCATTTGTCCAACAGGTAAACCTACTTCCATTCCACATGCTTTAATTGTAGTTGTTGGATAAACTCCCATTAAATCATCTAAGTTTGGTGTATTTGCTAATTTTACAGCATTTCCTTTTACAGTATCACGTAAACCATATCCATCTAGGATACATAAAACGATTGGTCTTTTTTTCATTAAGTACTTCCTCCTATTTTTAGGTTATTATAACCTTTTTAATAGTATTATTCAATGCTAATTATTGCCATATTATCTCTTTTTACTTTGTTTTGGAAAAGCTAGCAAAAATACCCCAACAGCAATTAAAAACACCGGCCAGTACAACTCTGTATAATACAACAAAACTTCCATCATCTTATCAAAATCACTCGTATTCGATAATAAAACAATTACGCCACTACTAATTAATAATAATCCTATTCTCTTTATCATATTATCACCCCCATCATCATATCATGCTATAAAAAGAAAAGATTGTCACTACATGACAATCACTTACTTATTATGTTTACTATCACGAATTGATACATCCATCTGATATAGTTCAATCGCATAAAAAATAAAGGCAATAACCATAAATACAAAACTCGATATAATTAATATATTTGCTATTAATGTACCAGATAATTGTATCATTACTAAAATAATAACAATCAAATAAAAATATGCAGTTGCTATTTTCCCCCACTTGTTAGCCCCATCTATAACTTCGCCAAACTGATATAAATACAAACCAACAATAAATAACATTGTATCTTTAACAATGATAATCGCAAGCACAATACCCATTAATGGGTAATGATACAATAGCGTAATAGCTACGGCAACTTGCGTTAACTTATCAGCAATAGGATCAATTAACTTCCCAAAGTCAGTAATCATATCATACTTTCTTGCAATGTATCCATCTAAAAAATCAGTAAATCCTGATAAAATCAAAATCCCACCTGCAAGATAATAATCACTTGCTATCTTTGCATTAAAATACAAGTATAGAAAGAGTGGTATTAATAATATTCTTATAAAACATAAAGTATTTGGAATATTCCATAAATGATGTTTGCGTCCCTTCCCCAAAGTTATTCCCCCTTTTATTAGAAAAAAGTAAGCATTGCTTACTTAAAATTTTAAAAATCTACGTATTGATATCATACTTCCTATTAACCCTACAACTGCTCCTAGTGCAGCTAATATCAATGAATATTCAGCTACCACTGGAAATGTTGGCAACAATGGAAATGATGCTGATATTAATGCGCCACCAGCGATATCATATAAAACACTATACCCATATACTAAACCAACGATTGGTAAAATTGAACCAATCAATCCTATCAACATTCCTTCTAACATAAAAGGTATACGAATATACATATTACTAGCTCCAACCATTCTCATGATTGATATTTCCACTTGTCTACTAGTAATTGTAATTTTGATTGTATTCATAATCATAAATACCGCAATAACTAATAATGCGATAATAAATATTGACCCTGCACTTTGAATAATGTTTAATGTTTCAACCATATTATTGGTAGAGTCACCACCATAGGTTGCATCATTTACCCCAATAATACCTTCAATGTTTGTTGCAACTATTGAAATCATTGCTGGATCACTAACTTCAACTTCATAAGCTGCACCTAGCGGATTTTCTTCACCACGATACGATTCAAAAAGAGTTCCATCATCACCGTAGCTTTGTATTAATTTTGAAAGTTCATCATCACGACTTGAATATGTTGCTGTAACAACACCATCAATTGCTGCAATTTGTGTTTCTAACGCCTCTGCATCTGCATCGCTTAATTCACGATCTAATTTTACATAAACACGTACACCATCTTCAAGTGTTTGCGTAATTCCTTGAACATTTAATGCAATTAATCCAACCGCTCCTACAAGTAATAATGTAATCATTACTGCAAATATTGATGAAAATGTCATAACCCCATTACGCCATAAATTTTGGAATGCTGTTTTTACATGTTTTGGGAAGTTTCTAATACTGCTAAATAGTTCTTTCATTTGTTACATAACCTCCCACACTTGTATCTGCTTTTACACAACCTTCTTCAATAACAATCGTACGTTTACGATATCTTTGCACGATTTCTTTATCATGTGTTACTACTAGTACTGTAGTATTTTCAGCAGCATTAATTTTCTCTAATAATTCAATAATTTCAACAGAAGTATCAGGATCTAAGTTTCCTGTTGGCTCATCAGCGATTAACAATCTTGGTGTATTAACAATTGCTCTAGCAATTGCAACACGCTGTTGTTGTCCCCCACTTAATTCATGTGGAAAACTGTTTACCTTATCTTGCAAGCCTACTAACTCTAGCGTACGTCTAACTTTTTTTCTGATTTCTCGCTTTGGTGTATCAATTACCTCTAGTGCAAAAGCAACGTTTTCAAATACTGTCTTTTTTGGCAAAAGACGGTAATTTTGAAATACTACACCTATATTTCGACGAAAATATGGAACTTTACCATGTCTGATTTTTGATACATCACTACCTACAACTTCAACATAGCCTGAAGTAGCTTTTTCTTCACGGTATAATAATTTTATAAATGTTGATTTTCCAGCACCAGTTGTTCCTATAACATACACAAATTCTCCTTGGTCGATTGTTATGTTCATATTATTTAAGGCTCTAACACCAGTCTTATATATTTTTGTTACATTCTCTAATTTTATCATTTTATCACTCCTTTTGTTATTATAGCATAGTTTTTGTAATATGTAATTGAAAACACACGTTGATATTATAAAATTTATTATTAAACAATTAAAAACCAGACTAGGGATTGTCTGGTTTTCGCCTTAGGGAATAGGCTTTGTTTACTGCTACAAATTTATATTATTTTAAAATGAAAAAAGTTTAACTACAAGCTTTAGTATAAATTAGAATTATTGCAAAATTATGATAACATTATAAAAAAATATGTGAAAAGAGAGCCTCGCGACTCTCTTTATTCATCGATTGACGGTAGTGTAAATCCTCTACCTTTAACACTATGAGTAGCATTACTAATAATAAAAGCTTTTTCATCAACTTCTAAAATATAATCTTGTAAAACATGTAATTCACGTTTACTAACAACAACCATAATTGCTTGTTGACTATGCTGATGATACCCTGTTGTTACATGCAACAATGTACATCCGCGATCCAACTTTTCAAAAATAATTTTTCGAATCAAGTCATACTGAGGTGATATTACTGTTACTTGTACTTGGCTTTGACCAATCATAAGGAAACGATCGATAACTAAGGTTGTAATAATAACAACTAATACACCATATAAAATTTGTTCTACTGATGCAAATAATGTTTGTCCTAGTAAAATTGTTACATCCAAAACATTGATACATAGAGCAACTGATATCCCCGTTTTTTTATTTACAACGAGTGGTGGAATATCCATCCCCCCAGTACTTGCACCAACACGAAGAACTGTTCCCATACCTACTCCAATTAGTAATCCAGCATAGATACCCGATAACAACAAATCATCCGTAATAGTTTGCAAAAATGTTACTCTTTCTAGCATTGCTAGAAATGTTGGAAATAAGAATGTGCTAAGTAAAGTACCAAATGCAAACTTTTTACCAAAAACATATAAACCAACAATGAACATCACAATATTTATTATCATTACTGTTGTCGATATTGGAATTGGAACAAAGTGTTCAACAATCAAACCAATACCTGCTCCACCACCAGTAATTAAACCTACTGGTAAGATAAAACCAACAATCCCTAAAGCAAGCAAAAAATTTCCAATAATTATGAGAATTATATTCTTTATCTTATCCATCTTAATTCTCCTTATGACTGTATTTTAAATACGCATATATAAATTCATCAATATTTCCATCTAATACATCTTTGGGATTATTTGTCTCATATCCCGTACGTGTATCTTTTACTAGAGAATATGGATGCATAACATAATTACGAATTTGTGAACCCCAAGCAATATCCTTTTGTTCCCCTTTTATTTCTTGAATAGCAGAGGCTTGTTGTTCTAACATTATTTGATATAATCGACTCTTCAACATCATTAATGCTTGTTCACGATTTTTAATTTGACTTCGTTGACTTTGACAAGTTACAACAACTCCAGTTGGACGGTGTGTCATACGTACTGCAGAATCGGTTGTATTAACATGTTGTCCCCCAGCGCCACTTGAACGATAAGTATCAACATCAATATCTTCCATCTTTAAATCGATTTCGATAGTTCCATCTAATTCTGGCATTACATCAACGGATGCAAAAGATGTATGTCTTCTTTTAGCACTATCAAACGGGGATAACCTTACTAGACGATGAACCCCCTTTTCAGCTTTCAAATGTCCATATGCATTATACCCTTTTATTTGAACTGTAACTGATTTTATTCCCGCTACGTCACCACTTAAATAATCAATAACTTCTATTGAATATCCCTTTTTATCAGCGTATCTTTGGTACATACGATAGAGCATCTCGGCAAAGTCTTGACTTTCAACACCACCTGCACCTGGGTGAATCTCTAGAATAGCTGACAGATGATCATACTCTTTAGAAAGTAGAATGTCTTTTTCAAAAGTTTCAATATCGTTTATAAATTGTTTATAATCAGCAACTAAAATATCTCTAAATTCTTCATCATTTGTTTCTTTTACAAGTTGATATGTCGACTCTAATTGATGATAA
Source organism: uncultured Erysipelotrichales bacterium (assembly GCA_964369175.1). Lineage (GTDB taxonomy): Bacteria > Bacillota_I > Bacilli_A > Erysipelotrichales > Coprobacillaceae > Tannockella. Next base: position 26,830 of record CAYJEM010000021.1, read on the forward strand.
CTATCCTCTAATGCAATATAGCTATCATATAGTTTTTTCATCCCATTTAGCTTATCGTAAATAGACTTAGCAAGATCAACATCATTCCAAAAGTCTTCTTCTAAGGTTTGTTGAGTTAACCCTTCTATTTCTCTTTGATATCCTGGTATATCTAAAGATTCATAGAAACTTTTCAGTAATAAATGGGCCTTTTCAAGCCCATTTACTATTTCATGTAATTCCATTACTTAAATGTAATTTCTAAGTTTACAAATGGGATTTGTTCTTCGACTTCGCTTCCAGGACGAATACCCATATGTATGATATTTCTAGCAATATCTGTTGCAATACTTGTTGTCATTTGTTCAAACATAAAGAATGCTTCTTCTGTATATTCTTGTAAAGGATCTTTTTGTGCATAGGCACGCAAATAAATACCATTACGAAGCTTTGACATAGCATCAATATGATTTATCCAAGTATAATCAATAACTCCTAGTAAGATTCCTCTTTCATATGCAACTTTCTTTTCTTTTTCTATTTCTTTATTGAATCTCATTTGGTATTGAGTAGATATTAATTCAGTTAATGTTGTAACTGCTTTTTTTGTATCTTTTTGTAATACTTCAGGATTCTTCGCAGTAACACTTGCACGCAATAAATATGTTTTACTAATAAATTCTAATAATTTATCAACGTCTATACTTGAATTACCTTTTTCATCTTGAATCGTATGTTGTCTTATTGCAAGTTCAACTGCTTGTTCAAAGAACCCTAGGATAATATCATCTAAATCTTCTAATTCCATAATACTATCACGTTCTTTATACATAATTTCACGATGTTGTCGCATTACATCATCATATTGTAATACATTTTTACGAGAGTCAAAGTTTTGACCTTCAACACGTTTTTGTGCATTCTCAATTGCTTTTGAAACCATTTTAACTTCAATTGCATCATCTTCACTCAAATATTTTTTAAATGTTTCCAATCTTTCACCTGCAAAACGTTGCATTAATTCATCCTCAAATGAAACATAGAACACCGAATATCCAGCATCTCCTTGACGCCCAGAACGACCACGTAACTGATTATCGATACGTCTTGACTCATGTCTTTCAGAACCAATAACGGCTAATCCACCAATATTTGCTACACCTTCACCTAATTTAATATCGGTTCCACGTCCTGCCATGTTCGTTGCAATTGTAACTGCCCCGCGTTGTCCTGCACGAGCAATAATATCTGCTTCTTTTGCATGATTTTTTGCATTTAAAACATTGTGTTTAATTCCTTTTTTCAATAACATTTTTGAAAGTACTTCTGAAGTTTCTACAGATGTTGTCCCAAGTAATATTGGTTGTCCATAACGATTTCTTTGTTCTACTTCATTAGCAATTGCTTTATATTTTGCTGCTGCTGTAGGATAAATTTTATCTGTACGATCATCACGAATAATTGGTTTATTTGTTGGTATTTCAATAACACGCATATTGTAAATTGTTCTAAACTCTTCTGCTTCCGTTATTGCTGTCCCAGTCATCCCCGCTAATTTATCAAATAATCTAAAGAAGTTTTGATAAGTAATCGTAGCACGAGTTTCTGTTTCCTCTTTAATAGGTACTCCTTCTTTTGCTTCAATTGCTTGGTGAAGTCCATCAGAGTAAGCACGTCCAGGCATAACACGTCCCGTAAATTGATCAATAATCATAATCTTAGCATTACGAATATCACGTGTACCATCTTCTGTAGCAACCATATATTCTACATCACGAACCATTGCATAATTTGCCTTAAGGGCTTGGTTAATGTGGTGCACTAATGCTGTATGTTGAACATCATATAAGTTTTCAATTTTGAAGTTTTTCTCTGCTTTTGTAATACCTTTTGGTGTTAGGGCAACAGTTTTACTTTCAATATCTACTTCGTACTCTTTATCTATTTTTAATGACTTAACAAATTTATCTGCATGTAAATATAACGATGCAGTATTTTTTCTACCACCAGAAATAATTAATGGTGTTCTTGATTCATCAATTAAGATTGAGTCAACCTCATCAACTAATGCATAGTTTAATCCACGTTGTAAAACCTTATCCTCAATACGTGTCACCATGTTATCACGTAAATAATCAAACCCCAATTCTGAGTTTGTTGTATATGTAACATCACACATATGTGCTTCTTGTTTTCCTTTTGGTGTTAATTCACGGTAGTTTAAACCTACTGTCAGTCCTAAAAACTCTAACACTTGTCTATTTAATTCCATGTCACGTCCTGCTAAGTAATCATTAACAGTTACAACATGAACACCTTTTTTACTTATCCCATTTAAGTATACTGGGAAAATTGCAGTAAGGGTTTTTCCTTCTCCCGTTTTCATTTCTGCAATATCGCCTTCATGCAAAGTAATGGCTCCCATTAACTGTACCTTATAAGCTTTTAGTCCAAGCTTGCGATATGCAGCTTCACGTACAAGTGCAAAAGCATCAATAATAAGATCATCTAGAGATGCTCCATCTTCTACTTTTTGTTGTAGCATTGCACTACTCTCCTGCAATTGTTCATCACTCATACTTTCATATTTGTCATTTAAAGCAACAATGGCATCTGCCATATCATTAACTTTATTCAATTGTTTTGTTTCTTGTGAAAAACCTTTTTTTATTTTCGCAAAAAAACCTATCTTTTCTTTTTGGGGTTCAGTATTAAATGCAATTACTTCACTGTTATAATCACCTTCAAAATCCTCCACTTTAATATCTTCACCTTGTTGATCTTGTAAATCAACAACATGACTATTTTCAACAACATTTTGTTCTTCTTTTTCTTTTTGTTTTTTTAATTCTTTACGAATCTCTTCTCTACTTGCCATGCATAGACTCCTTTCATGCATTTTTTCAATTAATTATATCATTTTTTTAATGAAATTCAAATGATAAATTATATGAAAATAAGGTTTACATTATAAAAAAAGACAGTATCTACTG
>CAYJEM010000022.1:0-29748 GCA_964369175.1 uncultured Erysipelotrichales bacterium
AAGAGACAAACAACTAATTAATAGTTATTTGTCCCCCACTCTTGACACAGAGCCGAGGTCCCTACAAAAAGTCTAAAAAACAATAAATATAAAGATTGTTCGCTACAGCTTTAAAAATAACGCGGGGTATTTTCCACCCCGCGTTATTTTAAAGCGATTTAGTAGGAAACCCCGCTAAATTTTAAAGCACCCAGGTTATTAAACCATTCTTTCTAAACGTGTACGACGTTTTTTAGCATCAGCTAAACATTTATTCATTAATTCTTCTGCGTGCTCTGGATTAATTTTATTTAATTGAGAGAAGCGGTTTTCAGATAATAAGAAATTAATGAAATTATCGAAATTCGGTTCTTTAGAATCCAATTGTAAAGGATTTTTTCCTTGTTCTTCTAATCTTGGATCAAAACGAAGTAAGTTGAAGTAACCACATGCAACTGCTTCTTTTTGTTGTCTTTGATGATTTGCAAGTCCACCTTTAATTCCGTGTTCAGCACATGGTGAATACGCAATAATTACTGATGGCCCTTTATAGCTTTCAGCCTCTTTGAATGCTTTAATTGTTTGAGCAACATTTGCACCCATTGCAATTTGAGCAACATATACATGCCCATAAGCCATAGCGATTTGCGCTAAATCTTTCTTAGCTGCACGTTTACCACCTGCTGCAAACTTCGCAATCGATGCTGCTTGAGATGATTTCGAAGATTGTCCACCAGTATTTGAATACACTTCTGTATCTAATACTAAGATGTTTACATCTTCATCACTAGCGATAACATGGTCTAATCCACCATAACCGATATCATAAGCCCATCCGTCTCCTCCGACAATCCATTGTGATTTCGAAACGATGTCACCTTTATGATTTAATAATTCTTTAATTTCTTCATTTGTTGAAGTTTCTACAAGTTGTAATAATCCTGGAGCCGCTTTTCTTTCTTCTTCACGGTTTCCAACGATTGAAATATAATTTTCAATTGCATCTTTTAATGCTGGTTCACACGCATCTTTATTATCTTCCATAATACGTAACATATGTCCCATTTTATAGTTTTCTGCAAGTTTCATACCAAAACCAAACTCAGCATTGTCTTCAAATAATGAGTTAGCCCATGCAGGACCTTGTCCATTTTTATCAACAGTACATGGTGTTGATGGTGTTGAACCCGTATAAATCGAACTACATCCTGTTGCATTTGCAATCATCATGTCGCGTCCAAATAATTGTGATGCTAAACGATAGTAAGGCGTTTCACCACATCCACCACAAGCCCCAGATACTTCAAAGTATGGTTTCATGAAACCAACACCTTTAGCCGTAACTGTCGGATAACGATCATCTCTATACTCAGCTTCTTCATATAAATAATCAGCTAATGGAGCATGAACTAATTCTTCTTTTACATCAACCATTTCTAACGCTTTTTGCCCAGCTTTACCAGGACACTCAACTACACAAAGCCCACAGCCAACACAGTTATCAGGTGATACTTGAATACGGTAAGAAAGACCATCAACGTTTTTACCCATAGGTTTTAGTAAGTCATCACTAATATCTTCTGGCGCATTTTTAATTTCTTCATCGTTTAACAAGAATGCTCTGATTGTCGCATGAGGACATACCATAACACAATTATTACATTGGATACATGTATCTTTTTTCCAAGTAGGAACTTGCGCTGCAATAGCACGTTTTTCTTTTGGTGCTACCCCATTTTTCATAGAACCATCTAATTTATCCATAAATGCTGATACTGGTAAATCATATCCTTCTAATTCATTGATTGGTGTAACGAAATTATCAAAATGATCATCTCCTGTACCAGTTCTTTTTTGACATACAGTTAAATCTTTCCAACTAGCATCTACTGTTACTTCAACAATTGCATCTTTACCAGCATCAATTGCTTTATAGTTCATCTCTACAATTGCATCACCTTTTTTGCTATATGATTTTTTAGCCATTTCTTTCATATGATTAACAGCTTCTTCAATTGGTAAAATTTGAGGATTTAACGCAAAGAAAGCAGATTGTAAAATTGTATTAGTACGTCTTCCCATACCAATTTCATCAGCAAGTTTATTTGCATCGATAATATAGAATTTAGCATCTAATGTCGCTAATGCTTTTTTAACTTTATTTGGTAAATAATCAACAACTTCATCTTTAGTAAATGTCGTATTTAACAGGAATGTTCCACCCTTTTTAAGGTTTTTTAACATATCGTATTTTAGTACATAGTTATCCAATGAACAAGAAATAAAATCAGCATTATTTACATAATATGTTGCACGAATCGGTGAATTACCAAAACGTAAATTACTTCTTGTAGCTCCACCAGCTTTTTTAGAGTCATAAGCAAAATATGCTTGTGAATATAAATCTGTGTGGTCACCAATAATTTTAATTGAAGATTTATTTGCAGAAACAGTACCATCTGATCCTAAACCATAGAATAAACATGCAGTATAGTCTGCTTCGATTGTAATGTCACTAGCAGGTGTTAATGATAGATTAGTCACGTCATCATTAATCCCGATTGTAAATGATCCAAATGGATTTTCATTTGTTAAATGATCATATACTGATTTAATATGAGCTGGAGTTGTATCTTTACTTCCCATACCATAACGTCCACCAATGATTGTTTTTACATGGTCAACATCTTTTAATACACTTACTACATCTAAGTATAGTGGCTCACCTGTTGCACCCATCTCTTTTGTACGATCTAATACAGCAACTTTTTCTACTGTTTTAGGTAATACATTTAATAGGTATTTTGGAGAGAACGGACGATATAAATGAACTTTAATCAAACCAACTTTTTCTCCACTAGCGTTCATTGCATCAACAGTTTCGATAATAGTTTCTGTTACAGAACCCATAGCAATAATTACTTTTGTTGCTTGTTGATCACCATAATATGTAAATGGTGCATATTTACGTCCTGTGATTTCAGAAATTTTATTCATATAATCAACAGCAATTTCAGTTACTGCTTCATAATGTTTGTTTTGTGCTTCTCTACCTTGGAAGTAAATATCATCATTTTCAGCTCCTCCACGTTCAATTGGATTAATATGTGGATTCATTGAGTTTTCTCTAAATTTCTTTAATGCTTCTTTATCTACTAATTCATCAAGTACTTTGTAGTCCATAACTTCAATTTTTTGAATTTCATGAGATGTTCTAAATCCATCAAAGAAGTGAATTACTGGAACCGATGCTTTAATTGCAGTTAAGTGAGCAATACCACCTAAATCCATTACTTCTTGTACTGAATGTGAACAAATCATCGGAGCACCAATTTGACGACATGCATACACATCTTGATGATCTCCAAAAATATTTAACGCACGAGTTGCCAGTGCACGTGCAGCAACATGGAATACTCCTGGTAATAATTCACCCTGAATTTTATAAATATTAGGGATCATTAATAGTAACCCTTGTGATGCAGTAAATGTAGTTGATAAAGTACCACCTTGAAGTGCACCGTGCACCGCTCCAGCAGCACCAGCTTCTGATTGCATTTCAATTACGTTTACTGGTGAACCAAAAATATTTTTCTTCCCTTGTGCTGACCATGCTTCTGCATTTTCCGCCATTGGAGAAGAAGGTGTAATTGGATAAATACTTGCCACTTCTGTAAACGCATACGAAACGTGTGCTGCAGCAGTGTTTCCATCCATAGATAAAAATTGTTTTGACATTCTATATTTCCTCCTTACTTAACATTTCTATTATACATCTTTTTATTTATAATGACTAGACATTACAGTATTTTTTATAGCGAATTTGTGAAAAAAAACACTAATAAACACACTTTTGTATGTTATTAATGTCTTTTTTTGTAAACGTTTACTTAATTCCCAAAAATGTTATAACTCCACCTGCTAAAACAAACAGTGATGATACTAAATCACCCGTTAGTAAAAACTGAATTGCGTAGGTGAACAATTCCACAACATCCAGTGGAACTACCATATATATTTCAATCATTGTTACAATAACCATACCAATTATATAACCCAAAACTGCTAATATTTTTATTGGTAGTGTTGACTTATTTATCACCTTAGCAATTGCCGAAACAATTAGCGATCCTATAATTATATAAAAATATGCACTTGTAATATGAATTGCTTGAACTATCAAATAAATTAGCATACCACCAACAATTGTAACCCCAATTGATACTAAAAGTGTAAGTAAATAATCTTTTGCGTTTGCAATCTCATTATTGTTTTGTCGAAAATAATCTCTTGCTTCTTTTTCTTGCCTTATCTCTTCTAAACTTTTCTTAAACATTATTTCACTTCTCCAGCAATCTGGTTAATATATGCACGTACTTGCTCTTTAAGGTCCGATCTCTTTAATGCAAAGTCAATTGTCGCTTGAATAAATCCAAACTTATCACCCACATCATAACGTGTCCCTTCAAAGTCATATGCATATACTGCCTGACGATCCATTAATCTTTTAATTGCATCTGTTAATTGTATTTCGCCACCGGCACCTTTTCCTTGAGTTTCCAACAAATCAAATACATCAGGTGTTAATACATATCTTCCCAGTACTGCCATTTGACTTGGCGCTTTTTCTAAAGCTGGTTTTTCTACCATGTCTGATAGTTTTACGAGTCTACCACTAGGAGTATGGCTTTTTGATGGTGCAACAATACCATATTTAGACACATCCTTTTTATCAACAGTTTGAACCCCTACTACAGATGCTTGTTTTCTATCAAATGCATCCATGATTTGTTTTAATGCAGGCAACCCACCATCATTTACTACAATGTCATCACCTAATAGTACCGCAAATGGCTCATCACCAATAAATGATTTAGCACATAATATAGCATGTCCTAACCCTTTTGGTTCTTTTTGACGAATATAATATATATTTGCCAGATTAGCAATATCCTCAATCATTTTAACTTGTTCTAACTTACCAGATTCACGTAAACGATTTTCTAATTCATAAGATTTGTCAAAATGATTTTCCATCGCATGCTTATTTGAATTTGTAATAATTAATATTTCTTCAATACCACTAGCCACTGCCTCTTCAATAATATACTGAACTGTTGGAGTGTCAACAATTGGCAACATTTCCTTTGCTAATGCTTTTGTTGCTGGTAAAAATCTTGTTCCTAGCCCGGCAGCTGGAATAATTGCTTTTCTAACTCTTTTCATATTCTCTCCTCTTATTAATAATATTTTTCTTTTTATTTATATTTATAACTGTTACAACATAGAAAACCCCTCCAATGAACCCACCTACATGGCCCCATAAAGAAATCCCAGAAAAAGTAACAGATACAACCACCATAATTATAAGATTTATAACTATATTTTTATATAATGCGCTATTACGTTGTTTATTCTTGTATGCGATAACCCCAAGCGCTCCAAGCATACCATAAACAATACCACTAGCTCCACCTTGAACACTTGTAGCACCATCATTTGTTATGCAAAAGATAAGCAACGGCACCATTGTTGTTGTTAGCGCCGAAACAACCGTTAATGCAATGACATCACGACGTTTAAAAACACTTTCGATTATTCTCATTAAATTATAGAGTGCATAACTGTTTAATACGATATGTACCAATGAAAAGTGTATCAAATTTGCAGTAAGTAAACGATAATACTGATGATCGTATAACACAAGCAGGGGATTGAATCCACCTACATCAATTGCTTGCATCGCATTCATATTCATACCAAAGGTCATACTCGTATAACAATACACAAGTAATATCAAAGTAAGTAAAGCATATGTTACTGGATACTTTTTTATGCTTTTCATCTTACTCACCTAAAAAATCAAATATTGATAATTGATCTATATTAACAATCTGTGCGTCTGCTGTCACCTTATTGCTTGCATATAGTTCATCAAGACTTATATCGGTTTCAATATTTTGCTTAGAAAATGGTACTCCACCCATATCAATTAAACGTGCATTCGAAGTCGTTTCATTGGCATACACTAATGTGTTTGCCCATTGATAGTGCATGTTTTGCAGGGCAGTAAACCAAGTTTCTCCAGCATTTAGTACACTTTCAATAATCACATGATATTTAGACATTCCACATACAAAAGTATTTTTCTCTAATGTATTAGTAATCGAAAACTTTGCCTCTACACCAGTATGACAAAGAATAGTTAGTTGCCCATTCTTGATATAATATCGATATTCACTTATTTTTTCAAGCATTCCATCACTTATCAAACAAACCACTCGCCCACCGCGCTCTAGAATATAACGCATTGCAAATACATCGAGTCCTTTACTATCATTAGCGATGTAATCAAAACCTTCAGCACTTATTTTTTGATATACTGCCTTGACGGTTGAAATCGTATCTGCAGTAAGTATTTTTTTTCCTGCAAAGCTTATGCCTTCACTTAGATTTCTTGTTTCTCCTGAAACAAAAAAATAAAGTGGAGCTCGTTTTTTCATTGCCAATAAACAAGTTGGGTAACTTTTATCATATTTTGTTAAAGTATAAATCCCTTTTCTTTCCAGCCTAGCAAGATACGCTATAATTTTAGGAAGCAGCTGTAATCTTTTCATCATTCGAGATACAATTCCTTCATCAACTGATAGCAATAATATCAAATCATCTTCTGTTGCTGAAAGCAGTGCTGAAACATTTTTAAATCCACAGTTCTTTACTTTCTTCTCTAACATATTCCATTCTTGGCTATCAATAATAATATCTGTGATACTTTCAATTTGACAACAGAACGTTAACATTGCTAGACTTTCAAAGCTCAAATCTCCAACTTTCACGATTTCACCTCCCAGTAAATAGTATAACATATTATACATAATGTAGTATAGATGCTATAGACAAAAATACCCTATACCACATTTGTAGTATAGAGTATCATCATATTATTTATCAATTACTAAAACTGAGTCTGTTGCATGTTCTAAGATAATCTCTTCAGCCGCTGCTTGAGCTGCTGCTAAGCGAGCAATTAGCACACGATATGGTGAACACGATACATACGAAAGACCAATTTTATGACAGAATTTCACTGACTCTGGATCTCCCCCATGCTCTCCACAAATTCCAAGTTTTAATCTTGGTTTAACACTTCGTCCTTTCTCAACTGCCATTTTAACCAATTGCCCCACACCTTCTTGGTCAATTGAAACAAATGGGTCGACTGGCAAAATGTTCTTACTTGTATAATCTGGTAAGAAACTTCCGATATCATCACGTGAATAACCATATGTCATTTGTGTTAAGTCATTTGTACCAAACGAGAAGAACTCTGCATGTTTTGCAATTGCATCTGCAGTAAGTGCTGCTCTTGGAATTTCGATCATTGTTCCTACTTTGTAACCAATTGTTGAATCTTTAACACGTTTTGCTTCTTCGATAGCATTAATTACATTTGATTTAACGTACATAATTTCAGTTTCAGTACCAATTAATGGTAACATAATTTCTGGAATAATATCTACTCCCAATTCTCTAGTTACATCAATTGCTGCATCAATAATAGCACGAACTTGCATATTATAAATTTCTGGATATGTTACAGCTAAACGAGAACCACGGTGTCCTAACATTGGATTTGCTTCATGTAAAGATGCACCTTTAATCTTTACTTCTTCTAATGATTTTCCTAACTTATCTGCCACAACCTGATAATCTTCATCACTGTGAGGTAAGAATTCATGAAGTGGTGGATCTAACAAACGAACAGTTACTGGAAGTCCAGCCATTACACGATAAATCCCTCTAAAATCTTCCACTTGGAATTTGTATAAAGAATCTAACGCCGCAATTCTTTCTTCAACCGTATCTGCCAAAATCATCTGACGTACATAAGCAATACGATCTCCTTCGAAGAACATGTGCTCTGTTCTACATAACCCAATACCTTCAGCACCAAACTTTAACGCTGCCTTTGCATCTGCTGGGCTATCTGCATTTGCACGTACTGATAAATGTTTAATTTGATCTGCCCATTCCATTAACTCTCCAAAATCTCCAGTAAGTTCTGATTCCTTCACGTCTAAAATACCCATATATACTTTTCCTGAAGTACCATCAATAGAAAGTTCTGTACCTTCTGGATATGTTTTACCATCAATTGTAAATGTATTTGCCACATAATCAATAGAAAGTCCTTTTGCACCTACGATACAGCATTTACCCATACCTCGTGCAACTACTGCTGCATGTGATGTCATACCACCAGTTGATGTAAGAATCCCTTCACAATCAACCATCCCTTGAATATCTTCAGGTGATGTTTCATGACGCACTAACAACGCTCTTTCTCCTGCCATTTTCATTTCATGTACCTTTGAAGCCGTTAAGTATACTTTACCACTACCAGCTCCTGGAGATGCTGGCAATCCTTCTAACATTGCCGTATTTTCTTTTAATGCTTCTTCCGTAAAGTTTGGATGTAATAATTGAGAAATTTGATCAGCTTCAATACGAGTTAATGCAGTGTGCTTGTTGATTAGACCCTCACGTACTAAATCAACCGCAATTTTCAATGCCGCCTTACCTGTACGTTTTCCGTTACGAGTTTGTAAGATATATAGCTTTCCTTTTTCTACGGTAAACTCAATATCTTGCATATCACGATAATGTCTTTCTAGACCTTTAACAATTTTTACAAGCTTTGCATAAATCTCAGGCATATCTTCTTCTAATTTTGCGATTTTTTGTGGTGTACGAATACCCGCAACAACATCTTCACCTTGAGCGTCAATTAGGTACTCACCATAAATATGGTTATCTCCATTTGCTGCATTACGTGTAAATAATACCCCTGTACCCGAATCAGCACCCATATTACCAAAAACCATTTGTTGAACATTTACTGCCGTTCCTAAATCATGTGGAATGTTGTTTAAGTTACGATAAATTGTCGCACGTTCATTGTTCCATGATCTAAATACTGCTAAAATTGACCCCATTAATTGTTCCTTAGCTTCCTGTGGAAAATCTCGCCCAAGCTCTGCTTTAAACAATTCCTTATATTGCGGGATTAGGATATCTGCAAAATCATCTGCTGTAACATCCAAATCACTTTCGTATCCCTTATCATTTTTTAAAGTAGTAAGTAAATGCTCAAACTTTTCTTTATCCACTTCACAAACTACATCACTATACATTTGAATAAAACGACGATAGCTGTCATAAGCAAAACGTTTATTTCCTGTTTGTTTTGTTAAAACTTCAACAGTTTCATCATTTAACCCAAGGTTTAAGATTGTGTCCATCATCCCTGGCATTGAGAATTTTGCCCCAGAACGAACAGAAACTAATAAAGGATTTTCTAATCCACCTAATTTTTTATCTGCAATTTTTTCAAGCTTTGCAAGACAATCATCAATTTGCTCGCGTATTTCTTCATCAATAATTCGTCCTTCTTCATAATACTTATTACAAGCTTGCGTAGTTACCGTAAAACCTTGTGGTACTGGTAACCCCAAATTAACCATCGATGCAAGATTAGCTCCTTTACCTCCAAGAGTATCACGCATCATTTCATTTCCTTCACTAAACATGTAAACATACTTTTTCATGAATAACAACTCCTCCTTAGATTACTGCATAACTACATTATACACCTGTAAGCGTTTACGTTCAACCATTTATACTATTTTGAAAACTAAAAACTATCAAAACAAAGAAAACAGTATCTATACAAGATACTGTTTTTGTTATTTTTTATTCGCGATTTCGATATCAACTTTACGATTATTAATTTTTTTATGATTACATTTAGAAATTACTAATTCAACTACTGATGGATTCATGTCAACGAAAGAGAACTTACGTTTTACATCCACAGCACCAATATCTTCTTTTTTAATTCCGGCTTTTTCCACAAAGAAATTAACGATTTGACTAGCTTTTACACGATCCATACTTCCTGCTGTAATAAAGATTCTTGCTTGATCATTTTTACCACCACGACGTTTTTTTGTTTCAGGTGTAGAAAGTGACTCTCTAGTATATTTGAAACCTGGTTTATCATGATAATGCATTTGTAATAAAGCAGCAGTAAAGTCCATTAATTGTGTTGGATTAATTTCATTTACTAAACTTTTGAACTTTTTATGTCCGCCTGCAAAGATTACATCTTCAACATCTGAAAGTAAAGAATTCATTTTCGCAGCTTCAATTTCTGTTAATGATGGTACTTCTTTTAATTCAATATTTGAATTTGTTACTTTTGCAATTTGTAACATGAAACGTTTATCTCTAGGTGTAATAATACTGTATGCTAAACCTTCTTTATTTGCTCTACCAGTTCTACCAATACGGTGAATATATGACTCAATATCTTGTGGTAATTCAAAGTTAATTACATGACTTACATTCTCCACATCAATCCCTCTAGCGGCAACATCAGTTGCTACTAAGAAACGAATTGTTCCATTTTTAAACTTACGTAATGTATTACTACGGTGATTTTGACTCAAGTCTCCATGCATTGCTTCAACACTATATCCAGCATGTTGCATCTGCTCAGTTACTTCATCAACACTTCTTTTTGTACGACAGAAAATAATTCCTGCTGTTACGTGCGTCACGTCAATTAAACGACATAATGCTTCAAAGCGATCTTTGATTTTTACTTCATAATATGATTGCTTCACTGTTGCTGCTGTTCTTGTTTTTGATTGTACAACGATATGTTCATGATCTTTTTTCATATAATGGCTTGCAATAACTTTGATTGCTTGTGGCATTGTTGCAGAAAATAAAATTGTTTGACGATCATCACTAATATCGTCTAAAATTGTTTCAATATCTTCTACAAATCCCATGTTTAACATTTCGTCTGCTTCATCTAAAACCACATAACTAATATTATCTAATTTTAATGCTTTTCTACGCATTAAGTCCATTACTCTACCCGGAGTACCAACAACTATGTCTACTCCTTTACGTAATGTGCGAATTTGTTTTTCGATATCACTTCCACCAAATACACAAGTGATTCGACTTCCATTGTATTTTCCGATACGATTTAATTCTTCATAAATTTGCATTGCTAATTCACGCGTTGGTGATAAGATAATTGCTTGTGGCAATTTATTATTGCTTGGAAATACATTTGATAATAATGCTCCACCAAATGCCAACGTCTTTCCTGTTCCTGTTTGCGCTTGACCAATAACATCTTTTCCTGCCATTACTACTGGTATTGCTTGTTCTTGAATTTTTGATGGTGTATCAAACCCCATATCACTAATTGCTTTAAGAACTTCTACGCTTAATCCTAATTCTTCAAATTTGTTTATACTCATTCTATTTTACCTTTCTAAATAACTAAATCACTATAACACAGTTATTCTACTAACACAAATAAAAATGCATGTTTAGCATGCATTTCTTATTTTTCCATTTAAAAAGCTTTCAATATTCATTGCAACTTCTTGAATACAGCGATTTCTTGCCTCAACCGTTGCCCATGCAATGTGTGGTGTCATTAATAATTTAGTAGGATTATTTATTGTTAGCAAGGGGCTGTCCTTAGTAAATGGCTCACTTGCAAAAACATCTAGCCCCGCTCCTGAAATCAAATTTTGATTTAAGGCAACCACTAAATCTTCTTCGTTGATAATTTTACCACGCCCAACATTAATAATATAGGCAGATGATTTCATCTTTTTAAATTCTTCAATTGTAAATAAATTTTCAGTATCACTATTTAATGGTGCATGAATTGTAATAATGTCACTAGTACTAAGCAAAGTATCCAAATCAACACTTGGATATGCTTGTTGATGGTTTTTACCACTTGTTGAATAATATTGAACACAACATCCAAAAGCACTTGCAATGTCACTTACTCGTCTACCGATATCTCCCATTCCTACAACACCCCAGACTTTTTTTCTAAGCTCATGGAATGGCAGATTAAAATGACTAAATGCAGTTCCGCTGCTATATTTTTCGCTCTGGATAAAGTCATGATAATAATGATTTTTATTATACAAATCCAAAAGTAACGAAAAAGTTTGTTGTACAACACTTTCCGTAGAATATCCACGAACATTACTGACAGCAATATTTTGTAATCGACAGTACTCTAAATCGATATTATTATAGCCTGTTGCCGTAACACATATTAACCCTAGTGCTTTTGCTCCCTGCAAGTTACCTTTGTGTAATATTTTTTTATTAGTGATAACTACATTAGCATCACTAACCGCCTCACTAATCAACGTATCTTCAATATTATCATAATATATAACATCTCCTAATCCTTCAAGAAAAGTAAAATCAACATCATCACCAACAGTTTTACTATCTAAAAAAACAATCTTACATTTTGCCATTATAATCCCTCCATATTTTGTGATACTTCATAATTCCCACCATGAAACAAGTGCACTTTAACACGTTTTCTTCCAATATGAGTTGTGTCTTCATAATATATAATACAATACTTCATATGTTGTGATAGCACATCATACTTTAAAACATTATAACTCAAATATCGACTTTTTCTTTCGCTAGCGCCACCACCACAAGATGATCCACATGCAATTGTGTACACACCATCTGTATAATTGAAAAATGGCAAATGCTTATGTCCATGCAAAACATATGTTATTTTACGTTTTTTTAACCACTCTATAATTTCATCAGCATCTTGTAATGTTTTCCCATTATCAATCCAGCGTCCAATAAACATATTTTCATACCATTTTCTTTTTAGAAATTTATCTTTTGGAATGGGAATAACATGATGATGCAACAAAGCAATAATTGTATACTCTTCTAAATTTGGTATCTTAGACAATTCAGCATCAATTTGTTCGAGTTGTTCCTGACCCACTTTACCACGAGCAAGGTACCCTTCAACAGTAGAATTTAATTCGATAAATATAAGTCGCTCATCTTCTTTAATTCTTACGTTTCCTCCAAGTAAATATGCAATAACTTTTGCCCTAGCAATTTTTTTAATATTAAATCCTTTTACTATAACATCATGATTTCCAAGTACAAAGGAAACATCACCATGATATTTACGTTTTAATAAATTAATAAAACTAGATGCTGCATACATACTCTTTCGATTTGGTGAATTCATTAAATCACCCGTAATAATATACTGAATACGACGATTCGACGGTATTTGTTGATAAAGTAAATCTAAGCTATTTTCTAAAACGTCACGTTGAATAATTTTCTTTTTAGGACCTAGGTGCAAATCACTTAAATGCACAATATACATATCTCCATCTTCATCTTTTTTTTGAAAAACTGATTCATTATCAATTTGAATAAAAACATCTTCAACATCTTCGATAGTATTTGTTTGGATAAAACGATATTCACCATTTTTTATTACTACAATTCCTGGCCAACGATCTATCTGATAAAGCGCCGATAAAAATGCATCATGTGGTTCGCGAAAAGATAAGTCACCTTTTCCATACATATAGCTACTATGATATAATCGGCAATTATTTCTAGTAAATCTACTTAAAAATACCTCATCGATAAAACGACGATTAAATGAAGATGTATTTTCAATTCCATGAAGAAATAACACATGATATTTATGTTGTTCTTGGTTTCGAACTACTTCTAACTCCTTTTTACAATCACTGTTTGTAAAGATTGATAAATCAACAATTGTAGTCGCATTTTTACATTGCTCATATTGATTGAGTGTCATATTATTGATAAAAGGGATACTTATACTATTACGTACTAACCACTCTTGCATAAACACGAAACATCGATGATCTTGAAACATTTGATTAAAAAAAGAAAAATAATTAGCTTGCAACATATGTAAATAGGCATTCAATGCATCATAATCATTCATCGAAACAACCTCCTTATTACCTTATTATAGCGAAAAAAAAGCCAAAGGTATACCTTCGGCTTTAATATAGTCTAAAATTTTAAATTTTTTGGTGTTCTTGGATACGGAATAACATCACGAATATTTGATACTCCTGTCATGTACATAATTAAACGTTCGAATCCAATACCAAATCCAGCATGCTTAACACCACCATAACGACGTAAATCTAAATACCATTGTAACGTCTCTTGCTCAACTCCCATTTCTTGCATACGTTGTTCTAATACATCATAGCGCTCTTCCCTTTGGCTTCCACCGACTAGTTCTCCAATACCTGGAACTAAAAGGTCACATGCTGCTACTGTTTTTCCATCATCATTCATACGCATATAGAATGCTTTAATATCTTTTGGATAATTCACTAAGAATACCGGTCCCTTAACAACTTCCTCACAAATATAACGTTCATGTTCTGTTGCTAAATCAACACCCCACTCAACTGGGAAATTAAATTTCTTACCTGATTTTTGTAAGATTTCAATTGCTTGACTATAATCCATTCTTTCAAACTTAGAAGATGCAACAGCTTGTAATCTCGAATTTAAATCTTTTGTTTGACATACAAATTGATCTAAAAACTCTATTTCTGCAGGAGCATTATCTAATACGTATTGAATACAGTATTTAATACAATCTTCAATTAAATCCATATTATCATCTAAGTCTGCAAAAGCAATTTCTGGTTCAATCATCCAAAATTCACTAGCATGCGTACTTGTGTTTGAATTTTCAGCACGGAATGTTGGTCCAAAAGTATACACGTCTCTAAATGCCATCGCAAATGACTCTACATGTAACTGTCCAGAAACAGTTAATGATGCATGCTTTGAAAAGAAG
Source organism: uncultured Erysipelotrichales bacterium (assembly GCA_964369175.1). GTDB lineage: Bacteria > Bacillota_I > Bacilli_A > Erysipelotrichales > Coprobacillaceae > Tannockella. The sequence continues at coordinate 14,738 of CAYJEM010000022.1, forward strand.
TCTTTATCATATTTCCCATCACTGCGAGTTGTTACTGTAAATGCTTCTCCTGCGCCTTCAGCATCATTTCCAGTGATAATTGGTGCATGCACATAAACAAATCCTTGGCTTTGAAAAAATTCATGAATTGCCATAGCTAGTAATGAACGCACTCTAAACGTAGCCATAAACGTATTTGTTCTTGGACGTAAGTGTGGAATATCGCGTAAATATTCCATGGTATGGCGTTTCTTTTGCATAGGATAATCGTCATCGCAATGTCCTAAAACTTCAACTTCTGTTGCTTCAACTTCAAATGGTTGTTTACCATCAGGTGTTAATTTGAATTTACCTAAAACTTTAACTGCACTTCCTGTTGCAAGTTTTGATATCACTTCATAATTCTTTAAATCTTCTTGTCCATAAACAATTTGAATATTTTTAAAATATGTACCATCATTCAAAGCAATAAACCCAATTGATTTACTGTTTCTGTTTGTACGTACCCAACCTTCTAATTCAATATATTCTATTCCTTCTAATTCTAATAACTCCCCATATAAGAACGATTCATATAGTTCTCTAACTGTTTTAAATTCAAACATGTACTTTTCTCCTTTATTAATCACTGTTCATTTTTATTACTAATTCTTGAATAGCAACTACAACATCTACTGGTTGTACATCTACTCCTGGCCTTACTTTAAAGTGACTATGAGTAAAGTCCACAATCCCTTTAATTCCTAAATCCATTAATCGATCAACAGTCTCTTGAACATTTTGTGAAATTGCAAGGATCGCAATTTTACAACCTGTAGGAAATGTTTTCTCTAAATCATCGATAGAGTATAATTTCACACCGAAACGTTCACCTTCTTTATTCTTATCTTGATCATAACCACATACAATTTTACCTACAGTATACTGCCAGCGATTATATTTCAAAATGGCACTACCTAAATTACCAATCCCTATTAAAATAATTTCTTCATCTAGACCTAATCCAAGCACTTCGCTTAGACCATCAATCAAATGTTTTACATCATAACCTCTACCTCGACGCCCAAAATTATCAGTTTTTGATAAATATGTAAAATCTCTACGAATCGTCGTATCCTGTATACCCGTTGCTTCATACAAATCAGTTGATAAACATACTTCAATTCCCTCATGTTGCATTTTTCTTAATGCTTTTAAGTATACTGGAAAACGCCCCATTGTTGCTTTTGAAATTTTTTTATCAATCATTCGTTTCTCCAATCGTTTCCGCTTCTAAATCTAAATTTGGTTTTACACTCAAATCCAAATTACTAAACATATGTCTATCATACATCTGTTTGGCCGCTAATGCAATCATCATCGCATTATCAGTACAACATTGAATAGGCGGTATTACCAACTCTACATTTTCTATTTTATCAATCGCTTCTTTCATTGCTGTTCGCAGTCCTTGATTTGCACTTACACCACCTGCTAGTAAAACTTGTTTTATATCGTATGCTTTTGTAGCAGCAACAGTTTTTGAAACTAAACTTTCGATTACAACATTTTGAAATGAAGTAGCTAAATTTTCTTTATTTATTTCTTCACCTTTTTGATTTTTATTATGAACTAAATTAATCACTGCTGACTTAAGTCCACTAAATGAAAAATTATAAGACTTATCATCTAATGGTTTTGGAAGCGAGTACTCATTAACACCAAGAGCAGCCATTTTATCAATGATTGGTCCTCCTGGATATGGTAAATTCAATACTCTACCAACTTTGTCATAAGCCTCACCAACAGCATCATCTAAAGTCATTCCAATCACTTTAAACGAAAATGGTTTTTCTAATAATACGATTTCACTGTGGCCACCACTAACAACCAAACATAAACTTGGATAAATAATTTCATCATGATAATTATTGGCATAAATATGTCCAGCTATATGATGAACTCCAATTAGTGGCTTATCATATGCAAGTGATAATGTTTTGGCTACTTGCAATCCAATATGTAACGAACCAACAAGACCAGGCCCTTTTGTCACTGCGATTGCATCAACATCCTCAATTGTAAGGTTTGCTTTAGAAAGTGTCTCTTTAAGTACCAACGAAACGCATTCAACATGTTTTCGGCTAGCAATTTCTGGAACCACCCCACCATAGCTTGCATGAATATCAATTTGGGATGCAACAACTGATGATAAAAATTCACGATCATCTTTTAAAATTGCCATTGCCATTTCATCACAGCTTGATTCAATTGCTAATATTATTGACATCACTATCCCTCCTTTATATTTTTAATCATTAAATACGCATCTTCATTTGTATCAGTATAATAATTTTTACGGATTGTAGCAATAACAAATCCAAATTGTTTATATAAACAGATTGCTTTTTCATTTGAAACACGCACTTCTAAAGTAATAATTGGATAATCTTTAGTATGTGTATCATCGATACATTTTTGTATTAATGCTTTTGCATAACCGTTCCCTTGGTATTGCGTTCTTATTGCAATTGTAGTTATTTGACTTTGATCACCTAGTAACCAATATCCAATATACCCAATTATTATATTCTCTATTTCTAGCACATATATTTTAGAAAAAGGATTTACTTGTATTTCATATAAAAAATCCGACTCTTTCCACGGAGTGACAAAAGCTTCTTTCTCGATTTCTATAACCGTTTCTAAGTCATTTATCTGTATTTGGCGAATTACCATATTTTCTTAGCCTCAACATCTTTTAAATATTCAGGAACAAGTCCATCAATATTCACCACGTAGTCAGTGTTTTTTGCTATTGTGTACATGTTTTTTGCGATATCAACATCATTGCATGATATATCAAATAGATGCCCATCACCAATCATCATAAAATTTGGATACTTGTCCTTAATTCTTCCAAAATCCTCTATTGGAATAATACTATCTTCTAAGATTGCTTCACCTTTACTATATACTCCTATAAAGACTTTTTTACTACGTGCGTCGATTATTGCAATAGCATCCTCTAGCCCGGCTAGGCTTGCAAGTGATGATACCGTTTTTATCTTGACATCCATTGTTGCTCCAATTGTTTTTGCAATAGTCATAGCTACACGTACCCCAGTATATGATCCGGGTCCCTTAGTGATAATTATTTCATCAATATCCACCATCTTCATATTATGGTTTTTAAGAACTTTTTCAATATATAAAATTGTCTTTTCTGACTGTTTGCGATTCCCTAGTTCTTGAATGCTCTCTAAACATATTCCATCTTGGTACAATGCAACTACTAAATATGTATTTGCTGTATCTATAACTAGTGTGTTCATAACGCTAACTCCTTTATTATATCTTGGCACTGACTTCCTGTTGCATCAAAAACAAATATTCTTTTATCATCGTCCACTTTTTTGATAGTAATATTTATACGCTCGATAGGTAGAATATCTTCTATAAACTGTGCCCACTCAACAACGCAAACATCACCGCTTTCGAAAATCTCTTCAAAACCTAAATCATAATCACCATCTTCTAAACGATAAGCATCAAAATGTGAGAGCCCGGTGCGTCCAACATATTGTTTAACAATCGTAAAAGTAGGACTATTAATGATTTTTTTAACACCTAAACCCTCACCAATACCTTTTGTAAATGTCGTTTTTCCTGCTCCTAAATCTCCAGATAACGTAATTACTGTTCCTGGTAATAAAATACTACCTAAACGAGTGCCTAATTCAATTGTTTCTTGTAGCGAATTAATAAATATTTCCATAACTCTACCTTATCCTTGTTTTAAGTCTTGATATTCATGATACCAGTGCTCTGTGAATTCTTCAGCGAATGGTCCTCTTTTATTTTTTGCCATAGTAATTAGCTTATCTAACTGTTTATTTAAAATATAGTCAAGTTCCTTACTATATCCCATTTGTTTTGCATGTTCCTTATACTCATCTTGATCTAATACACGATATCTACCATCTGGAAATACTTTCAAATCCAAATCATAATCAATATATTTTAATGCTTCTCCATCATACAGTGTTGGAGATGCAATATTACAATAATAAAATACGCCAGTTTTTCGAATCATACATATCACGTTATACCATGCATCTGTAGGAAAGTAACAAATAGCGGGCTCTCGTGTATACCACACTCTACCATCAGCTTCTGTTACTTGGGTACGATTATTTATAACAATGAAATGTTTTGATGTTTGTTCTAAAACAAACCCCTTAGACCAAGAACGATGAATGCTACCATCATGTTTGTAACAATGTATTAAAATCTTTTTTCCTTCAATTGATTCCATCATTCTTTTCCTTTCTATATAACATTACTATTATACACAAAATATACTGTTTTTCAAAGGTAAAACCAATTGTATTTGTGACTGAGTTTTAAAAATAAAAAAAGCAAGAATAAAATTCTTACTTTATCACTGTTTTAAGTCTTGGATATAATAATACAAATAGAACATAGCAAGCAACTAGTGTTGCTAAACTATAAGGTACATTGTACGCTATACTTCCTTCTACTGTTGAACCAAAAGCATACCACCCAACAAAAATATGACACACCATTTTTACAATCAATGCTAAAATAATTGCATATGGTATTACCACACCATTTATCTTTGGCATAGGTAATGTGCATGACAAGGCTATTACTATCATTGGTATAACGTAGTCAAACACTAATGATGCTATTCCATAATATGTAGCTAGACCGAGTGCAAAGTGTACTCCTAAGCATATCATTGAGACAATTAATGCATACTGATATGACATTAAGTATCCACATAAAAAGATTACCACAAGTGAAAATGAGACACTTCCACCTTGAGGCATTTGTGGTGTAAATAAAGTCATATATTCTAATACGACTTGTAGTGCAGCAAAGATTGCACAATACACCATTGTTTTTGTAGTTAATTCAAATTTCATATACTTCCTCCTTCTTATATTCGCCATTGCAAAAAAAGCCTTCTATAAGAAAGATTCATTTTGCGCTCTCTACGCTAGCATTACCTAGTTCAGATAGTAAGGGATTAGGCATGACCTATCTCAGCATATGCACCCCTGGCTTATTGAAAGTATATCGCACTTTGTTCTTTGAAGTAAACTAAAATAGTGATTTTTTTATAAATTGTAATATTTCATCATGTGAAGTAATGACCTGACAAAAATCTTTACGAAGGTCTAAACGTTGCATGTCAATTGCGCGAATATCACTTAGTTGAATCCTACTTTTTGTGTATTCGTTGCCCATTTTTATTTTAATATCCTTTTCAAATTCAGGATTACATATACCAGTTTTTATTGATGTACAAGGAATTACAAGCATTTTGTATCCCAAATCTTTTACAATATAGCACCAATGCCCATCCATTAATTCTTTAGGAAACCCTCTTCCTATATTAAAATAAGCAAGTTGATGCTCTTTTGGTCGTTTATTAATTCGATAATATGTATTATCGCTACAGCTCCCTGCTTTTACAAGATTACAGTAAAAATACTCTAACTGGCTTGTTAAATGGACAAGTGAATAGCCAAATTTCTCAACATCATAAATGCCAGTTTTTGAAAGCTTATTTAAAGATTGTTCGATTACTTTTAAGTCTGTTTGAATACTCATTTTACCCCTCCTCAAACTTTAATACATAATCTATTCACCATTTACTTTAATTTTATACACAATTTACGAAAGTTTTCATATATTGAAATAAAGATAAAATATCTTGAATAATAATTTTATATTCATTATCATTATGTGCGTTAAAGAGTTTAATACAAAAAAGCGCCAGTACTATTTTTATAGTAGACGAGGTCTAAACTTATCGAATTTTCGGCGGATGGTTTAGGGGTATGATACTACCCAAACAATGAACAAAAGTGACAAGTGATTGTCTAACAAATTCATTCGGTATCCTCTTTAATGACAAAAACAATTTAATAAGGAGGATTTTTTATGTGTGGTATTACAGCATTTACAGGAAGTAATCAAGCACTTCCATTTCTTTTACAAGGACTTAGTAAGCTTGAATATCGTGGGTATGATTCTGCCGGAGTCGCTATTATTGAAGACAATGAAATCACGATGTTGAAATCAAAAGGAAGACTTCAAAATTTAGTTGATAAAATTGGTGAAAAAAATCATATTTCAACAACTGGAATCGGGCATACACGTTGGGCAACACATGGTGTTCCTAGTGATGAAAACTCTCATCCTCATACAAGCAATGATGGAAAAATTTCAATAGTTCATAATGGGATTATTGAAAACTATGTTGAGTTAAAAGAAATGTTATTAAGCAAAGGTTATACATTTAATTCACAAACTGATAGTGAAGTTGTTGTACATTTACTATCAATGCATAGTGAGAATGCAACCATTTATGAAGCAATCTCAAAAGTAGTTACAATAATCGAGGGGAGTTATGCATTATGTATTGTTCATAGTGACAATCCTGATACAATCTATATTACTAAAAAAGATAGTCCAATTGTACTTGGAAAAGATCAATCAAGTACATTTGCAGCTAGTGATATTCCAGCAATCTTAGAATATACAAAAGATGTATATTTTATGGAAGATTACCAAATTGCAACATTAACACCTACTGATTTATTAATTAAAGATCAAAATGGAAATATTGTTGAGTATACATTTACAACGATTCCATTTAATCATGAAGCTGCAAAAAAAGATGGATATGACACTTTCATGTTAAAAGAAATCCATGATCAACCTAGAGCATTGAAAGAAACATTACGTGGTAGAATCCATAGTGATTATACAATTAATCTCCCAGAACTTGACGCCTTAAAGGGACAATTTTCAAAATTCAATAGAGTATACTTTATTGCTTGTGGAACAGCATATCATGCATGTTTAAATGGTGCATCAATTTTACAAAAAATAACTGGGTTACCAGCAATTTGTCAAGTAGGATCAGAATTCCGTTATGATGATCCTTATATCGATGATAAAACATTAGCGATTTTTGCATCACAATCTGGAGAAACAGCTGATACACTTGCTGGACTACGTTTGGCTAACCAAAAAGGTGCAACAACACTAACTGTTGCAAATGTATTAGGATCAACACTAGCACGCGAGGCAATGTATACGTTATATACTCTTGCTGGACCAGAAATAGCTGTTGCAAGCACAAAAGCTTATACTACTCAAGTTGCATTGTTAACTTTACTTTCTTTATACATTAAACAAGATATTTCTGGACAAAGTGATGATCATACAATAATTTGTAAACAATTATTAGAGCTTCCGACAATGGTGGATTCATTAATTGAACAAAAAGAAATATTTGAAGGCTATGCTTCATATTTATATGATCAACAAAGTGCTTTCTATATTGGTAGAAATCTTGATTATGCAAGTGTAATGGAAGGTGCATTAAAGGTAAAAGAAGTATCATATATTCAAGCAGATGCGTATATGGCTGGAGAATTGAAACATGGATCAATTGCATTAATTGAACCTGGAAAAGTAGTTATTGCATTAGCGTGTCAACCACATGTTGCAAAAAAGACAATTAGCAACATTGAAGAAACAATTGCTCGCGGGGCAAAAGTTATCTTATTTACAACAAAAGATATTAAAGTTGACAATATGAACGAAACATATTATATGCCACACGTTCACCCAATTTTACAATCAGTCTTAGTTGCAATTCCGTTACAATTTATTGCATATTATGTTGCTTGTGCTAAAGGCTGTGACGTGGATAAACCACGTAATTTAGCAAAATCAGTAACTGTAGAATAACATTTAACCGTATGATACATATCATACGGTTTTTATTTAGACAATAAAAAAAGCTATCAATTGATAGCTATTAATTATCTTCTTAATCCTAATCTTTTGATTAAAGAACTATATCTTTCTAAATCAGTGTTTTTTAAATATTTTAATAAATCTCTTCTTTTACCAACTTTTTTTAATAACCCTCTGTTTGAGTGGAAATCTTTTGGATGTTGTTTGAAATGCCCATTTAATTTGTTGATATCTGCAGTTAACACTGCTACTTGTACTTCTGGAGATCCTGTATCTCCTTCTTTTGTTGCATATTCTTGCATAATTGCTGTTTTTTCTGCTTTAGTTAACATTCTTTTTATCCTCCTATGATGTTTACTTAGCAAGTTCCAAGTCATATGTTGAGTATTCAATACAACCTAGATACTGCCGCAAAAATGATTATATACGACATTCCTATAAAAGTCAAACCTATATGTCAGATTTGTAAAAAAATTATTGATGAAAGCAATAAGATAATATCAAATTCACTAATCTAACTCCTATAGTTCTTTTCTAGTATTTTGTATTACTTTGTATATTGAATATATAATAACAAAAAGTGCAAACAAAGTGTACACTTATTCTTTAAATTCATCAATGTTATATAAGATACAAAGATGTGAAAAAATTCCATCTTGATATCCATAATAATTTTCACCTTTATAGCGCATGAGTCTTTCTTCTATCCCTTTAATTCCCATACCCTCATTTTTATAATTACGTTTTCTTGAAAGAATATTTCCCTGCTTGTTATACTGCGCAGCGGTGCTTGTATTCTTTACTGTAATCTTTGATATATCTGGAAAATTAAATTCAAGCTGAATTTGAATATATTGATTTTTTGTTCCAACTACACCTTCAATTGCATTATCCATCAAATTTCCTAGAATAATATTCATATCAACAATATCAATATAATCATAATATTCACCACTAATCTCATATTTGACGTCAATTCCTTTAGATTTTGCAAGATCGATTTTACTGTTCATAATATAATTTAGAATTCGACTATTACTACCTAGCGATGTAGGTATATCTTTCACTTCTAATGAATCCAAGTATTTTTCAGCTGAACTAATGTCATTTTCATGAACCATATACTTTATTGCAAGCAAATGATTATAATGATCATGCTTCATCTTCGATAATTCATCAGATTTCTCTTGCATCATTGATAATAATGTTTTTTCTTTTTCAACTATATCTAACAACAATAAATTACGTTCATTTTCACGCTTTGTCGAAGTTAAATTTTGAGTTAAAAGGTTAATATACACATTACCAAAAATCGTACCAAAAAAGATTAAAATAACGATTCGTATGTCTATTGCTGATAGCGTGTATTGATTAAATAGATATAACATAATTGACATTACACAGATCGAATACACAATATTCCACATAGATACTTTTGTATCTACCGAATAATTGTAATTACTAAACTTTTGATAATATATACACTCCAATAAAAATAGAACTTTCGTTAACAATATCATTGTGTACCAATATAATAAATAATTACTTTCTGTAATCAAACCAGGAACATCTTTTAATACCTCATCTAAGATCGCAAAGGCCCCGTTGATAACTAACAAATTTATACGCGCTGCAAAGCTGACAACTAAGTTTTGCCAGATACTTAAATACTTGTATCGCAACCCATAAACAAAACATACAATAAAAGGTCCCACTCCATTTAAAACATTATAATCTGATGACATACGAATTAATACCATCACGATTGCATAAATAATTGAAATGAAAAATCGATACCCTCGATCAATATCTTTACTCCCCACTACTGCATCAAAAAACTTCAATAATAGATATGATTCTATTATTGAGATAAGTAATTCCGCTATTAACTGCATAACTATCCCCCATACATCTTTACCCATAGCCACCACTATAGGATTATTACTTATCACACAACTAACTACGTTTCATATAGTAATATAGATATTACCATATGTCAAACCTAGTGCTTTTTTACTTTTGCTGGCAATATTTAGGGTACACTATATCAAATGTTTGTTGACAACTACTACTTATCCACATACATTGCCCATTGAGTAATGTAACACTTTTTAGAGATTTATTATAATATTTTATAAAGTGAATATTTAATAATATTCCACGATTGATAATAACAAAATTATTGCTTTGGATACTGTCGACTGCTTTTGAAAATGTGTATCTTATTCTATAGGGTTTGTCTTCTTTACAATATACTAGAATATAATTTCGTTGTGCAATAATATACCTTACATCTTGTAATAGCGGAGATATATGAGTGATAGAATCATTAAGATATAACCTCGTATTCTTGACATGTAAATGTCGTAGCAGTCTTTCAATAGTATAAAAAAAAGTATCTGCAAAATATTTCTTTCTAATAAAAGAAAAAATATTGTGCTGATACCCATAAAATGCCATTTCATCATGACTTGTAATAAGTATTTTTTCACCATCATATGAATCTTTTATACTATCAAATAATTCAAAAGCAGTCATACCTGGCATTTCATAATCCACTATTATACAATCATAATTATTTACATTTTCATTTAATTCAAATACATCATTATAACAATCCACATCCAACTCATGACTATATGCTTTACAATATGATGCAATATATTCTAAAAAAACATTTTCATCATCACATACAGCTACCTTATACATCTTTTTTATACCTATACAATAAAAAGTTTGTTATTGTATCAAAATCTTTCATAGCAGATACATCAGTAGATATAGATTCTGGTAACATTATGTATCTATGCTTATAGTTTATTTTTTCATCTAAAGGAATTGGTTTATTTGAAAGTGCAACAAGAAAGTCACATGAAACATTAAAATATTTTGCGATTGCGACTAATGTTTCAATACTTGGTCTGCGTGTATCTTGTTCATATGAAGCTAATGCTCCTACTGATATTTGTAACTCTTTAGCTAATTGCTTTTGTGTCATTCTTGATTCATGTCTTAGATATTGTATACGCTCACCAATCATCATTGTGTCCTCCTTTAAATGCATTTCTTTTATTATAGACAAATAAAACGATGATTTTCTATATTGGTGCTATTTGTGTATTTTTGCGCTTTACGATACACAAATTGTGGTTTTTGTAGTAAAAAAATAGAGCATTATGTCATGCTCTATTACTTATTATATAACTGCACTAACATTTCAACAGTAGTATCAACTCCTATATCACTATCTACTGTTACGTGATAATTATCAGCCAATCCCCATTTTCGGTCTGTATAATAATTATAATAACTAATTCTATTTTTATCTTTTTTCTTAATATACTTCTTTACATCATTTTGATGCTCCTGATATTCTTCTACAACTCTTTTCATTCTTGATTCTAGTGGTGCATGAATAAATATTGAATAAACATTTTCAAAGTCTTCTAGAATATAATCAGCACACCCTGAAACGATAACGCAGGGTCCTTGACTGGCTAAATGACGAATAACTTTCGATTGTGCACTATAAACTTGGTCATTCAATGGCAATTCGAAATGCGTTGTTGATAAGGTATACATAAAACTAGAACTCTTTTTTTCTACAACATCATATATTGACTTTGTATCTAGCCCAAGTTCACTTGCAGCCATATCAATGATTTCACTATCATAATACTTTACATTAAGTTTATCAGCCAACTTACGACCGATAGTACGACCACCAGATCCATACTCTCTTGAAATTGTTATTACTTTGTTTTTCATTGTTTCCACCTCCCTACTTTAATAATACAATAATTTTTCAATATTGAAAAGAAATTCACTAAATTTCTAATAGTACTGGACAGTGGTCACTACCATATACATCAGTCAATATTTTAGCTTCTTGAATTTTATTTTCTAATGATTTAGATACTATAAAATAATCAATACGCCAGCCGGCATTATTTTTACGTGCATTGAATCGATACGACCACCACGAATACTCTATTTTTTCAGGATATAAATAACGATATGTATCAATAAAACCACTATCTAATAGTGTAGTCATTGCTAACCTTTCTTCATCGCTAAAGCCTGCATTTTTACGATTACTTTTAGGATTTTTTAAGTCGATTTCTTGATGCGCAACATTTAAATCCCCACAAAGAATTACTGGCTTATGCTTTTCTAGTGACTTTAAGTAATTTAAAAAATCTACTTCCCACTGCATTCTATATGCTAGTCGTTTGAGTTCATTTTGACTATTTGGTGTATAGCATCCAACAAAGTAGAAATCATTATACTCAGCACATACAATTCGTCCTTCATCATCATGTATTTCAATTTGCATTCCAAATGTCACGTTAATAGGCTTTTCTTTCGTAAATAACATTACACCACTATAGCCCTTTTTCTTGGCACTGTTATGATATTGAAAATAACCTGGACTTTCAATTTCGACTTGCCCCGCTTGCATCTTAGTTTCTTGAATACATAAGATATCTGGCGATTCTTGTTCTAAAAAATCATAAAAACCTTTTGTTATACAAGCTCTTATTCCATTTACATTCCATGATATTAATTTCATCAATTTATTCCTCCTGCTTAAGATTATATCACATAGTATAATAGTTCAAAATAATATGCTATACTAAAGTTGAGGTGAACAATATGAAAACAAAAAATATCATTATTGGTACTGGCGTATTGGTGGCTAGTACTGCAGTTGGGCTAGGTGTTATATGTTCTCGACTATACCGTGATAGCCTTACTAGAGGCGTTGCATCAAAGACCATCGATAATACTGACTACGGTGACCTTTCAAAGCGAAATGATGATGCAGAGGCATGGTTTTTACAACAAAATTATCAAGACGTCGAATTACTTAGCCAAGGCAGACATATTATTCGTGGAAAAATATTGCAACATCAAGATTGCAATAACTGGATAATCCTTGTACATGGATATAAATGCGATTATACATCTATTCTATATCAAGCTAAAACATTTTACGAAAATGGATACAATATACTTGTCTATGATAATCGTGCTCATGGAAATAGTGATGGAAAATATTTAACTATGGGAAGTATCGAACAATATGATGTTCTAGGATGGATTAATTACATTATCCAAATTGATAACAACTCAAAAATCGTATTATTTGGGGTTAGTATGGGTGCTGCAACAGTTATGATTTGTACTGGTAATATGCTACCTTCAAATGTTGTTTGTGCAATTGAAGACTGTGGCTATACGAGCGCTCATGATATCTTTTTGGACCAAGGATACAAAAAGTATCATGTTAATATTTCACCAATACTATATGGTATTGACTTTTTATCAAAAAGAAAAACAGGTCATTCAACAAAAGATTCAGATGCTATAAAAAGCTTAAAAAAATCGAATACCCCAACTTTATTCATTCATGGTGACCAAGATACTTTTGTTCCATTTGAAATGATTTATCACAATTATGAAGCTTGTAATGCTAGTAAAGAATTAATTGTTATCGAAAATCAAAAGCATGCTACTGCATGTCTTGACAAAAATTATTATCAACATATTTTTAAGTTTATAAATAAATATTTATAATTCAATACTCATAAATTCCATGGATTTGCGTATATTATAGTAGGTGATAAAATGGATAAAATTAAAAACATACTTATTGCAGTACTCGTACCGGTGATTCTTGTTGGTTTATCAATGGTGATAACAGGAGATGTTTCTCCAATTTATCAAATGATTTCTAAACCATCATTTTCACCACCAGGTTATGTATTTGGGATTGTTTGGACTATTCTTTATGGTATGATGGCTTATGCAAGTTTTCTTATCTTAGAAAGTGATGATCCTGCAAAACAAAAAGCATTAGTATTATATTATGTACAACTCATTATAAATGTCATGTGGTCTTTTATTTTCTTTAATATGCAAGCATATTTTCTTGGTGCAGTATGGATTGTCGTATTATTAGGTTTTGCAATTCTTACTGCTATTGAATTCTATCAAATTGATAATTTAGCAGGACTTTTATTTATTCCTTATATACTATGGCTAGTATTTGCATTAATTCTTGCTACATCGATATTTTTAATGAACTAAAAAGGTGGACAGGGTTATTGTATAAACAATAACACATCCACCTTTTTCATATATGTAAATAAAATAATACTTCTTCCATCGCTCTAGTTTTTGCACGATAATATGTTGAACGGCTATAGTACTCATACCACCAATTATGCAACGATGGATCTATAAATTCATTGATAATTATCCGTTTACTATCATCGTCTAATGATTCCAAGATACAATCAAATGTAGAAATAATTTTTTCTAATTCATCTTTATCGTCAATCTGTTCATTCAATCGTGTAATAATACTTTTTTGGTAATTCGTTTTTGTTTCACTAACAACCCCATATCTAATCTGCGGATAATAAGAGCTTTGTTGCAAACAATGCAACTGTAACTTAGCTCTTTTATATTGACTAAATACTTTTCTTAAGACTTCTTGTTTTTCACGAAATGTAAATGCCTTAATATTTGTCATGATATAGCCTCCTATATCAACATACTATAATAAATAACAAATTACTTTTTTAAATTACAAAATCTTCAATAATTAATTCAATATCTTCTTGATCCATGCCACAACTAATTAAATAACCTTTTGCACTACCATAAGTATCTTCAATATATGTTAAAAAGTCTTCCATATATTCTGGCTTTGACTGTAGGAATTGTTTTTTATCTTCCTCCATAACTGCTTCTAAAGATTTATACATAGATTCATTATACTGATATGTTACACAATAATCTTTAACAATATCTTCTTTGTAACAGCCAGCTAAATGTAATAATAATGCTGCAATAATTCCAGTGCGATCTTTTCCTGCGGAACAGTTAAATAAAATCGTATTATAGTGATGACTAGCAAAAATAGTAAATATTTTCTTAATTGTTTCTTTATTTGCTTCAATTGCATATATATAATATCCTGCAACACTGCTATATGATTTAATATTATCTGGTAGCAATGATAAAGTTACATCTTGTAATAATTGAATATGGTGGTATTCAATATCTTTATCATCTTGAAATATAGTTGGTTGGTGTTGTACCTCAAATAAACTACGCATATCAATAATGCATGTAACTCCATATTCTTTTAACTCCCTAATATCTTTAGACGTTGCTTGTGATAAGCTAGAACTACGAATAAATCGATTAACACGAGTATAGTTACCGTCTCTTGT
>CAYJEM010000023.1:0-27361 GCA_964369175.1 uncultured Erysipelotrichales bacterium
TACTACCACCACCTGCGATAGTAATTGAATATTTCTTTTCCATGTTCTCTCTCCTATTGTTTGATTACATAATACGAACTGTGGCCAACATACAAACCGCACACATACATATGACAATTAGTCCACCACCACCCATATATAGTGATTTTTTTAATGTTAATGATTTTATTGTTGGCATTGCTTTTATTTTATACACAGTAACCATTCGATGGTATAGGTATAACAACATACAGAAGTAGAATATGTTCATTGTTAGTGCCTGTCCCACTAGCAAGAAAAGCATATTTGTAAGTGCATATTGATAGTTTTCTTCTTTGAGTTTCTTTTGCACTAAGCCAAGTAGAAAGGCAATATAAGGGTTAATCATTGCTATTAGGAATAAAATTGCGATTGTTGGCTCAGCGCTAAGTATTTCCTGGAAGGGCATCGACAAGACGGCAGCTCTCATCGATACATATACATATGCGACTACTGGAGTTATCGCAAGTAATACTTTTGCTATTGTAAATTGACGATCTAATCTTTTTATAACACTTAATTTTTTTCTATGCTTTTTTGCCATGGTTACTGTCTCCTTTTAATTATAATAATGCTTCAAAATCTTCACGTACTGAAGGAACTTTTAATCCTACAATAACTTGTACACTTTTATCAGTGATTTTTACACCATGTGTACCAATTGATTTAAAATGTGTATCATTTTGAACTAACGATGCATCTTTAACATTAACACGTAGACGTGTTGCACAGTTTGTTACATCTACGATATTATCTTTACCACCTAATCCAACTAAGATTTTTTCTGGTAAAGTCATAGTATTATCAGATTTTCCAGCAGCCTGTCTTTCACGATATTCTGCTTTAGTATGGAATTTAATCTCTTCTTCATCATCTTCACGTCCAGGTGTTTTAAAATCAAATTTTAAAATTAAGAAACGGAATACTACGAAATAAATTCCTGTAAACACTAATCCAACACCTAACAATGTTAAATATGTTGGCCAATGAGAAGCCATTAATGGTATAAAGTTTAACGCTGACATCTCGATTAAACCACCTGATAAGATTCCTACTACCCCTAACATGTTTGCTACCATCGCAAGTGTTGCTGCAAGCACTGCATGAACAACAAATAATATAGGTGCTACAAATAAGAATGTAAACTCTAGTGGTTCAGTTACCCCACATACAATTGCAGTTAGTGTAATTGGTACAAGTAAACCAGCGATAGCTTTTTTCTTTCCAGGTTTTGATGTTGTATAGAAAGCAAGTGCAATACCTGGTGCTCCAAATACTTTTGATAACCCTGTAAGAGTGGGCCACGCATTTGGTGCAAGTGTACTTAATGATTCACTTGAAGCTGCAAATTCAGGTAGTGAGTTTGCCCAGTATGTGTATAATCCCCCATTGACAATTGCATTGTCATAGAAGAATGGGAAGTATAATAAGTGATGTAATCCAAATGGAATTAAAATACGTTCCATGAATACAAAAATCCATACCCCTATTAATCCAGATCCTGCTACAAACCCTTGGAATGCGCGCATTCCTTCTTGTACCATTGGCCATAACCATGCTGATAAGAAAGCAACTGGCACTAACACAAAGAATCCGACAATTACTACAAATGAAGCACCACTGAATGTTCCCATCCACTCTGGCAATTCTGTATCGAAGTACTTGTTGTGTAAGAAAATTACAATTCCTGATATTACTAATGCACCAATCATCCCCATATCTAATGTTTTGATGTTTGCTACCATTGTAAGACCAGATACTCCCCCTATCTCTTGACTAAAGTCAACACCAAATGTAGTTCCCCATTGGCTTAAGATTGTACTTAAGAAATATTGAAAAGTTAAATAAAGTACTAAAGCTTCCATGGCACAACGTGCTTGTTGCTTTTTTGCTAATCCAATTGGTAATCCAACTACGAAGATTAATGGTAACTGATTAAATACTGTCCAACCACCTTGTAGAAGTACATTCCATACTTGATACCATAAACCATCCTTATTAGCAATTTCACCCATAATCGCAGGTGTTGTGAACAATGTTCCAAATCCAATAATGATACCTGCAAATGCAAATAATAATACAGGTGTAAACATTGCTCCTCCAAATCTTTGAATTTTCTGCATCATATCTCTTCATCCTCCCTTTTGATATCTTGCAAACTCATCATAACCCAGTATCAAAGCGCTTTCAATGTTATCACCTGCTTTAGAAACAAGAACGCACAATTGTTTCTATTGAACAAAATGCGTGAAAATTCACAAGTATATTTTAAAAGATACTACATATCTTTAAATGAGGTGAAAACATGGCAGGCAACTTACTCATAAAAAGCAATAAAATAGAAAACGATAATTTTATAAAAATCACTAAATATATGCAAATTGACAAATATCAAATACACAGTCACAAAGATATTTTATCATGTGGTACACATTACCATGAATATAGATATCAAGAGAAACTGTATCATATTATATATACAGGTATTCTTTTCAATAAAGAAGCATTAACTGATGATGTTGATTTATCAGACGAACTCCTTATACTACAATACTATTGTAAATATGGTTCTTCATGTACTAGTTACTTTGATGGGAATTTTTCATTTATTATTTACTATGATACTCATATATTTGCATCTGTTGATGCCCTAGCAACAAATCCATTATACTATTATCACTATAATGATACGCTGATTATTTCTTCGCAAATAAAAGCAATCTTACAATACTTACAAAAAGCTATCGTCACAAAAGAAGGATTGTTAGAATTACTAGCATTAGGTCCTTGCATCACCCCTGGAAAAACAATATATAAAGATATCAAATGCATTCGTCCAGGCTATTATTTATACTTTCATAATTACTCACTTAAAACAACACAATACTTTTATCTAAAAAAAGAAAGTCACAATGATAACTATCAAGAAACAATTAAGCAAATACGTAAACTAATAACACGTAATGTATATAGTTGCCATGATCAAGATATTGCATGTATGTTATCTGGTGGACTAGATTCAAGTATAGTTACAGCAATCCTTTCTAAAGAGCATCATCAAATAGATACGTATAATGTTTCGTATACAAACCAGGACTTTCAACATGATTTTTGTATAGATAAAAAATATAGTAAGTATATAATTGAAAAATATAATACTAATCACTATGAAATATCTATCGATGAAAATGAACTTATTCATGCTTTAAAACAATCTGTTATTGCACGTGATATGCCCGGAATGGCTGATATTGATGCTAGTTTTTTTGTATTTTGTAAAGCAATAAAAAAAGATCATTCAACTATCTATAGTGGCGATTGTGCTGATGAAATATTTGGTGGCTATCCATGGTTTTATAAAGAGGAATTATCTACACTTCCGCATTTTCCTTGGATTTGTAATATTGATAAAAAAAATGCTTTATATAGTCCCTTAATAAAATCATTATCACTTAAAGAGTATATGTATAAACAATACCAAAACTCACTTCAAGAAATTAATTATTACGAAAAACATATAACAAATACTTATAAAAGAAAATCTATATACTTACATTATCAATGGTTTATGCAAACAATTCTTGGACGTAGTCACACACAAGCAAACTATATCGGTGTATGTATGCGTACTCCTTTTGCGTCTAAAGACCTATTACAATATGTTTATAATGTACCTTTTTCTTATTTTCATAATAATAAAAGTGAAAAGAGCTTACTCAAAGATGCATTTAAAGATATTCTTCCTGCTGAAATTATCAAACGTAAAAAAACACCATTTCCAAAACCTCAATCTTCATTGTATACAAAAACAATGGAAAAATTACTACTTGATAGCATGCAAGATAAAGATAATATTTTGCATATTATTTTAGACATTCAAGAGCTAAAGGATTTAATATACTACCATGATTTAGCATTTGTTGTCCCGTGGTTTGGTCAATTAATGGCATATCCACAATTACTCGCATTTTTCTATCAAATATACGTTTGGGCAAAGATATACAATATTCAACTAGAAATATAAAAGAACAACTCCAGTTGTTCTTTCTTTTACGACATTATAAATTCTATACTACCGTTACCATATGTTATTTGCTTAATATATGGATTTTTTATATGAATACTGTTATCCGTTACACTTATCCATTCTAATTCTTTTGTATATCGAGCAATAAATGGGCAAATATCAAACTTTAAAAATCCATATTTTACAACACCCTTAGGTAAAACAATAACTGTATCTTTTTCAACATTTGTTGAACATAGAATATTAACCTCTGTTTTTACACCTTTGATTGTTCCTATTGCTGCTATTTTTATATAATCCCCAATCACAACAGAAACGCTATCAATAAGTATACTCGAATCATCATTATATTTTGCATAGATATGATATGCGATTTTCACAATTTCTTGTTCGTTAAGTATCATACATTACCTCCATTATTAGTATATGCACACAATATAAAAGTATTAAATATTTTGTTCAATTAGAGCTAACACACGATTAAGTTCATCAACATCTATTTGTCCTGGTGCTGACGCTTCTTTATATCTTGCAAAGGTAATACTAGAACCAAAAATTTGTCCACTAAGACGACTAACTAATCCTATCCCGTTCATTGACATTGTAACAATTGGGACCTCTATTTGATTACTCGCTTCAACAGTTGCTTGTAATAATACTAATACATCATTAGCTGTCTTTGGCATTACTGCAATCTTACAAATATCCCCACCCATTGTCGCCATTGTTTTTAAATGCTCAACAATTTGCATGCAAGTAGGTGTTTTATCGAAATTGTGATGTGAATAAATTACTTTTTTATTATATGCATGCACTAATTTACATAACTTAATAGCCACTTCATTACAATATTCAATATCATAAATATCAAATGTATTTTCTTCTAGTGCAACTTCAAATAATTGGCTTATATACTCTGTTGATAATAGTATATTCCCACCTTCTGTTTTAGAACGATAAGTAAGTAACAATGTCTTATTTGTTTTACAAGTATTTATTTCTTTACATAAATTAGTAAAATCCGTTATCGAATTTATACCCTCAAAAAAGTCAATTCGAATTTCAATTATATCTACATTTAACTTTGATACAATATTTAACTCTTCAATAATTTGTTTTGTTGTTATTGCCACAATTGGCACACAAACTTTCGGTTTTTCATTTTTCATAATATTATTCATAATCCCCCCTAATAACTAATCTTCGTAGTTATAATAAATAAAAATATACTAATAAAGGTATTGTTAATACCGATAATAGTGTTGTTATAAAAACACATTTAGCTGCTAATTGCTCTCCACTTTGATACCTTGTTGCAAACAATACTGCTGAATTTGCAACCGGCATTGATAATAAAATAAATGTTACTCCAAGTAGTAGTTGATCTTGTATAAAATAGTTTAATATTGGAAATATTAGAATCGGTAATATAATTTGACGTAATAATGTAAATGGATATATGCTTTTTTCACGAAATACATCTTTTACTTTCATTGTTGCAAGTGTCGAACCAATTAGTAGCATTGCAATTGGTGATGTAATACTTCCAAGCATTTCAAATGTGTTTTCTAATACCATTGGCATTGGAATATTAAAAAAATAAATAAGCAAAGCAATTACTGAAGCAATAATTCCTGGCGATAGCAATGTTTTAAAGTGAAGCTTTACCTTAATATCACTCTTATAAGTCATTAATATAATTCCTAGAGAATGTATCAATACATTAAATACCATATTAAATATTGCTGCATAAAATATTCCTTCCTCTCCAAATATTGCTGTAATAACTGGAAAACCCATAAATCCAACATTTGGAAAGGTTGTCATAAATACGTATAATCCTTGTTGATTCTCTTTAACTGAGAATAATTTCATAAATATAAATGCCAATATCATTAAACATAAATACATCAATGTTGCCACTAAAAATATAAAAGGAACAGACACTTGACTATCATTACTTGCATAATTAACAGAAGATAAAATCATTGCTGGTGTCGTTACCCCTAGTAGTAACATTGTAAGTTTTTTATTTAAAGTATCATCAAACATTTTTATTTTGTATAAAACATAGCCGATTGCTAATATCAAAAATAATTGTATCATCTGATTAATAATGACAATCATATCCATAAGTATCCCTCATTTCTTTTATACTATAACAAAAAATAGGTGAATAAGCACCTATTTTCTCCATGTTTTAATCATCTTTTGACGTACAAATTCTTCCCGATCTTTTTGCTCTAAAGAATCCATAATCATTTTATAAGTTTGTTCAAGGTGTGGTATAGATACATTTACAAGCGCATTTGCACGTTTTTGTGTTTTCGATATCGCTACTGCAAGGCGATACACACTATTTTCTACTTGTGCAAGTAACACTGTAAGTTCTTTAACCTCTTGAAAACATTGATATGTATAATCTATCTTTGAATTTGATAACTCTAAAGGATACTGTCTTTTCAGTAATGATTTTTTATATATTACTTTGGGTATTTCTACCCCCATCACACTACGATATGCGATTGATATTCCGGTATCAATTGGCGATGACTCACTAATGTTTGTAATAATTCCAAGTGAGATATTTGCATCTTCTAATGCCGCGTAACCTCGACTATATGTTTCTGTAATCTTAACACGAATTTCACGAACGTCATCAAGTAATAACATCATTTCTTGAATTAATACATTTCGTTTTTGATCTAACAATCCATATCCCATTTTAGCTAAAGAAAGCGATTTTTTTGTTGCTATTGCATTCGATTTGGTAACTGCTATTTGTAGTGCCATATAATCACCTACACTTTTAATTCACTAATAATCTTTTTAGGAGCAATACTAAAGTATTCTAATGCACTAGCATTATCATAGAATATTTCAACAATAGCATCATCTAATCTATCTAATGTAGATTTTGGTAGAAGTGATAATAATTTCCATCCTAAATTTAACGTTTCTTCAATTGTTCTATTTTCATAAAACCCTTGGTTTATAAAATGTTCCTCAAATAAGTTTCCAAATTGTAGATATTTTTTATCCATGCTTGATAATTCATCTTCACCAATAACTGAAGTTAATGCCTTTACTTCTTGAACATATGCATAACATGAAAATAACTGATTTGCTAAATCTTGATGATCTTTACGAGTATATTTTTCCCCAATACCATCTTTCATTAAACGACTAAGTGATGGTAGCACAGCAACTGGTGGAAATATCCCAGCTAGGTGTAACTCACTATCTAAAGTAATTTGACCCTCTGTAATATATCCTGTTAAGTCAGGTACTGGGTGCGTAATATCATTATTAGGCATTGTCAGTATTGGAATTTGTGTAACTGAACCTTTTGCATCTTTAATAATCCCAGCACGTTCATATAAAGAAGCTAAATCTGAATATAGATACCCTGGATATCCTTTACGTCCTGGAATTTCTCCTTTACTTGAAGAAAACTCACGAATTGCTTCACAATATGATGTCACATCACTATAAATAACTAGTACATGCATATCTTCTTGATATGCTAAATACTCAGCTACTGTTAATGCACAACGTGGCGTTAAGATACGTTCAATGATTGGATCACTTGCAACATTCATAAACATAACTACCTTGTCACTTACACCTGCTTCTTTAAAACCATTAATAAAATATTGAGCAACATCGTTTGTCACCCCCATAGCACCAAAAACTACTGCAAATTCTTGATCATTTTCTTTTGCAATATTAGCTTGCTTAACAATTTGCAATGCTAATTGATTATGCGGTAATCCTGAACCTGAAAATATTGGTAATTTTTGCCCACGAATTAATGTCGTTAAACAATCAATTGAAGATATCCCAGTATTAATATAATTACGTGGATAAACCCTTGACACTGGATTAATTGGTACTCCATTTACATCCATTTTTTTAGTTGCATAAACGTCTCCTAAACCATCAACTGGTTTACCAGCACCATTAAATGTTCGACCTAGAAGCTCTCTAGATACTGGAAGTTCCATTGGACGATGTAATAAAGTCGTTTTTGTATTAGTAAGTGACATATCATTTGTCCCTTCAAATACTTGCACAACAATACGTTCCCCATCAATTTGAATAACCCTTCCTAGTCGTGTATCCCCATTAGCCATAGCTATTTCAACCATGTCATCATAGGCAACACCACTAACATGTTCAAGTACAACAAGTGCACCATTAATTTCTTGTAACCCTATATATTGTAGTTCCATACTGTGCCCTCCTATTGTACTTGCATAATTGCATCATCAATCATTGTTAGATATTCATCAAATTTTTCTAACTCATTATTTTTTATATCATATTTCATCTTGATAACTTTATCAAAAATTCCTGTTTCTATAAATGCTCTTACTGTTTTTCCTTGTTTCAAAGCATTATTTACATGTTGATGTAAGTAAAGGATTACTTCCATCATACGATCTTGTTTTACTAAAGGTACATAAGTATCTTCTTTATGGAAAGCATTTTGTTGCAAGAACCCAACACGTATTAGTTTTGCAGTTTCCATTACAAGTTTTTGATCTTCTGGTAATACATCATTACCCATAAGTTTAACAATTTCATTGAGTTTTGCTTCTTTAGCAAGTAAAAAAGCTAACTCTTGACGTTTTTTTGAAAATGTAAAGCTAACATTTTTTTCATACCAAGCTTCAAAATCATAGATGTATTCGCTATAACTTTCCATCCAGTTTATTGCAAAATAATGACGCATGTATGCAAGTGATTTATCCAATGCCCAAAAACAACGAACAAAGCGTTTTGTATTTTGGGTTACCGGCTCCGAAAAGTCAGCTCCTTGTGGTGATACTGCACCAATGATTGATACTGAACCTTCACTCCCATTTAGATTTTCCATATATCCAGCTCGTTCATAAAACTGTGATAATCTTGATGGTAAATATGCTGGGAACCCCTCTTCTACTGGCATTTCTTCTAAACGCCCAGAAATCTCACGTAATGCTTCAGCCCATCTAGATGTTGAATCAGCCATAATCGCCACATGATATCCCATATCACGGTAGTATTCAGCTAGGGTAATTCCAGTATAAATACTTGCTTCACGGGCAGCTACTGGCATATTTGATGTATTTGCTATTAATATTGTTCTATCAGTTAACGGTTTATTTGATTTTGGATCAATTAACTCTCTAAATTCTTCAAGAACTTGTGTCATTTCATTTCCACGCTCACCACATCCAATATAAACAATAATATCAGCATCACACCATTTAGCAATTTGATGTTGAGTCATTGTTTTTCCGGTACCAAAACCACCAGGAATTGCCGCAGTTCCACCTTTAGCAATTGGAAACATTGTATCTATTACACGTTGTCCTGTAAGTAGTGGTATTGTACATGCTTTACGATTTTTAATTGGTCTTGCTTTTTTTATTGGCCATTTTTGAACAAGTGTTAAATTATGTCTTGTTCCACAATCATCTTCTAATACAACAATACAGTCATCAACTTTATAGTTACCATTAGTTACGACTTTGACCACAGTTCCTGATAACGTTGGTGGAACCATACACTTATGAATAATTAAATCTGTCTCAGGAGTCGTTGCATAAATATCTCCTGGTTGTAAGTACTGACCATTTTGAGCAATAATCGTAACATCCCACAAAGTTTCTCTATTAATTGCATCAACCGTGCTTCCCGCTTCTAGAAAAGGTCCATAATCTTTTTCTAGTTGTTCTAGTGGTCTTTGAACCCCATCAAAAATATTTGATAAAATCCCTGGACCCAAAGTAGCAGAAATTGGTGATTTTGTTGAATATACCGGTTCTCCTGGTCTTAATCCTGATGTCGTTTCATACACTTGGATTGTTGTAAATTCTTTGGTTACAACGATAACTTCTCCTAAAAGTTTAGCATGGCCTACATGAACCATTTCAAGCATTGAAAAAGAAGTTGTGTCTTTTACTTTAACTACTGGACCATTTATTGAATATATTACATCTGTTGTCATATCCCTCTCTCCCTTACTTGATTTTCATTTCTTCATTTTGACCAAACTTTTCTTTTTGGTGGTCTAACATCGCATCATAGGTATTTGTAAATACAATGTTGCGTTGGTTACATTTAATCTTAAATCCTCCAATAATAATGGATGCATCAGATTCAATTGTTGCTGTACTTATTTTTGAAAATTCATTTATTAATACTTCATCATTACAATAAATTGTATAGTCTTCTAATGAATATTGTTTTACAGTTTTTGTAAAACAAGTATTCATTGATGTAATATATGCTGTTGTTTCTTTATACTTCATTAGTTTTTTTACTACTTCGTCAAATATTGAATCAACTAATACAGTTCTTTCTTGAATGATTTTTTTTGTATACTTAGCTTGTTCTTTCGATAACTCTAAAGCGATATCATTTTTTATAGTAATGATTTCACGTTCTTTTTTCATCGCAAAGGTAGAAGCTGCATTTGCTGATGCTGTAGCAATAATATGCTCCTTAATTTCTTTTGCTTCTTTATATAAGGTATCACTTTCCTCTTTTGCTAATGCTTCAATCTCTTCTTTTATATAAAGAAAAACTTGTTCATTATCTTCCATAAATATGCCCCCTTAAAACGTTATTCCCATTGCTTTAGATACATATGAATCAATTGTATCACCTATTTTACTTTGACCATGACGATCAGGTATTTCAACTAACAATGGTTCACGTTGTTGTAATTTAATATTTGATATAATATCAGGACATAATTCTATTAACTTTGTTGTAAGTAAAATTATTCCAATACTTTTATCTTGCATTTGCTCTTCAAGTCGTTCTAAAAATTCTTCTCTTTGATGAACAACCTCACCTTCAATACCTACTAATCGCATTCCTGCAAGTGTATCGGTATTATCGCTAAACAAATAAAATTTCATAATGTTCTTGCTATCCTAAACCATTAATAATAAGGATTGAGATTAATAATCCGTAGATTGCAACCCCTTCACCCATTACTACGAAGATAAGTGATTTACCAAAGTTTTTATCATTTTCTGATATTGCACCAATCGCTGCCGGCGTTGCTGCAGCAACTGCAATCCCTGCTCCTAATGCCGAAAGTCCTGTTGAAAGAGCTGCAGCAAGATATCCTAATCCTTGAGCAATCGATCCAGTCATTGCACTCGTTGCGACTGTTGTTTCAGCTAATACTGAAGAGCTTGTTATTTGAAATAATAATACAACTGCAATTGTTGCAAAGAATCCACCAACATGTAACCATAGTCTTTTCTTTGATGATTTTGCATCAACTTTTCCTTGAAAAACTTTTACTAATGGTAAAGCTATAACTACTAATAAAACTGCTAATAATATAAATGTCATCATCTTCTATCCCTCTTTTTTCAATCTTTGATTTATTTTTACAAATGGTTTTCCATTACCACTATAATACCTACTAAACATTTCATAAAACTCTAAACGCAATACTTGAATACCGACAATTAGTCCTTCTAAAGCCATAACAAATAAATTCCCGGCAATCAATATAATCCAGTATCCTATTCCCCCAACCATTGTTGCTAGGGTATATACTACTAACATCATCCCTGAATGGGCAAGTACAAATCCACCAACACGGAGAAAGGACATAGTATTTGTTACATAAGATAGTAATACCTCAATTAACTCAAATACACCTTCAAGAAAAAACTCTCCTACTCCTGCTGGAAACATATTTTTACGATGTAATTTTCGATGTATTGGTTCTTTAAAGAATACACCAATAATTGGAATGATTAATACAATTACGATATATAACGGTGATACTGCAATAACACCCAGCATCATCCCAGCTACTGCAGCGATAATTCCAACATAGAATATAAGTCCACAAATTCCATTTTGATGGAATATTGCACGTCCATAATCTTTTTCTTTAAAACCCAAATAAATATTAAACGACATCGATATAATAATGAATAAAACTCCTATTGCAATAGCCATCATAAATAATTGCATCGTTGATTCTGGATGCATTGGATGAAACAATGCTGGAATAATTTCTTCATTACCAAATATTGATCCAAATACACAACCAAACAGAGCACTTGCAATTCCTAAAGCAACACCGACAAGTCCTAATTTTATTCCTTTTATCTTATATACAAGATATCCTAAAATACTTAATACCAAACCTTGTCCAACATCTGCAAACATTATTCCAAATAGTAGTGAATATGTAATTGCTACAAAGCCTGTTGGATCGATATCATTGTACCCTGGTATTCCATACATCTCTACAAAGATCGAAAACGGCCTGGTAAACCAATTGTTTGATAACTTTGTTGGCACTTGCAGTCGGACATCACTATTTGCCGGTTTAAAATCAACACGAACATTTTTGTCCGCTTCAAACAATTGTTTTAAATCCCCCTCTTTTTTCTTATTTATAAATCCATAAATTGTTAGTGTTTTACCAACAACCAATATATACTTTTGCATACCATGTAATTCATTATGATATTTTGCTGAATAATAAATTTCTTCAATTCGTTGACGGTTTTTTTCAATTAATTTTACTATTGATTTTTTTAGCTCAACAATATGATTTTTAGCAGCATCTGATTCTTCTTGGATTTCTACAATTGCAAGTTCTGGTTGTCCATGAGCAAATGCAGGTATCATTACTCTTTCAAAATGCATTGATGCAAATATATTATCAATTTCTGGTGCTGTCATTGGTGTTGTAATATACATACACCACACATATAATTTATCACTATCAAATTGACGGTATACGAATGGTAACGAGTTATAATAAGAAAGTTTTTGAACACTTTCTACCGGTAACTTACCAAAACGTATTTTTAAATATTTACAATCAAATAATTCATCTAAATCAATGTTCATCTCACATAAATGTTGTACTTGAATGGCGGCTTCAACATTTTCAGCAATCATTGCTTCTAATTCGTTAATAACCTCCTCATACTTTACAACTTCATTATGTAATTCTTCTATAAAATCTTTTTCTTTTACCAAATTAAATTCTGTTGTATTAATATTCCCTTCTTGCAAGGCTACACCGTATTTATTAATCAATACATCAACACTTTGAAATAATTCTTCATATATATTTTCTTGTTGTAGTTGTCCAATACCTGAAATATTTTGACTAAATGTTGAAGCCGGTTCTAAGTGTAAATCATCAAATGCAACGACTTTATCTAATACACTTTCTAATTCATCTTGACTAAAACGGATACTTGCAAGTTGTAATTTTGCTACTGCCATAGTATTCTCCTTCCCTTATGTTACAATTAATAAACGTTCAATTTCATCACTATCTTTTTGATAACGGACACCTTCAATAATATGTTTTAAGTTATCTATTTCTATTTTTTTCAATATACAATATGTCATAAAAACTATTGGCGCTTCTTGGTTAAAACGAAGCTTTCTTTTAGCAACATGATATAATATATTATCTGTTGAATATTCAATATACACATAATCTTTATCATCACTATATACTTGATACTTTGAAGTATTTAATATCTTCAAAAATTCTTTAGCATCTTTACTAGTAATTAATTTGCTCATAAATTCTTTCGACAACCTTGTATATTGCATGGATAATTTATTTATTATTTCATCATTTGACATTTCATAATATTTCTTCAGTCGATATATTTTATTTATGTTCTTTAATTCTATTGATGTATATAGTAACTCTAATAATTCTTTTTGTACCTTTTTAGAAAAAGAATCTTTTATTGCCTTACTATAACAATCATAATAAAATTCCATCATACTTTTTTCTAACAACTCATAATCATTCATTGTCTCAATATTATGTTTACGAAGAACTTTATAATATTTTGTATTTCTTAAATATTCAACAAGTTCTGTGTATGTTTCGATATTTAATAATTCATACATATTGAAACTTAACTTTTTATATAAGTATGCTGGTAAGTACATGGTAAAATCATGAGTATCTTTAATTATGATATGAACAACTTTATCTAATAACAACATTGTTTCTACTAACTGTACTTCTTGATAATAAAAAGACTTCTGTTTTTTTGGCACATAACGCAACAAACGATCAATTGTTTGAAAGTATTCCATCTTTAACAATTCTTCTAATTGTCGACGGCGGATTTCTCCAATGGGTATATCGTGTAAAATGCTTTTATAAGTTGTTTCACTTTTTAAATATGTAATTACTTCTACAAGTGATGGTGAAGTACTTAAATCCCTAAATTTTTCACTTGTAATGCGATTGCCATATATTGTTTTTACCTTGGCACTTAAGGCATTTGTTGAAAAACTCATTTTAGTTATCACCACTTATAATTGCGTTATATATATCTTCTACCCAGATATCTTTGTTCTTGTTAAATGTTTCATGAAGTCTTTTAGTTGTTAAATCATAATTTTCTTTATATTTTGAAATGCTAGCTAGTTTTTCTAGGTCCATATTTTCTTTATATATAGATAAGTCATTTAGTTGCATTTGCTCATGTTCCATAAATATTTCATTTTCAATACTTCTAGCATCACGTTGCACATCGTCTTTAGCAGTTCTAGCTAAGTTAACGCTATCTTGTATTTCATGATCAAGCTTTATTAAACGTTTAATAATATTATCCATGATTATTATCCCCCTTAAGTAATTTGTCTAAAAAAAATTATACACTAAT
Organism: uncultured Erysipelotrichales bacterium; assembly: GCA_964369175.1. Classification (GTDB taxonomy): domain Bacteria; phylum Bacillota_I; class Bacilli_A; order Erysipelotrichales; family Coprobacillaceae; genus Tannockella. The sequence goes on from CAYJEM010000023.1 coordinate 14,734, forward strand.
TATTTGAAAAATCAAAAAATAACGAAAACTTTTCATTATAATTTATTATATATGTATAAAATATTTTTATAGTTGTCCTTTCAGTATAGTATATTGCTTAATTTATATAAAAATGGTATCTTTATAGAGAAAAAGAGAGGACTATATATGTTTAAACAAAGATTAGAAAACACACAACAATTGTTAAAAGAAAATAATATTGATTTATATGTATTACCTATGGCAGATTTTCACCAAAGTGAATATTTAAGCGAACACTTCAAAGGTATTGCTTTTTTAACTGGATTTACAGGTTCGGCTGGAACATTAGTCGTAGGACATGATGAAGTTTGTCTATGGGTAGATGGTAGATACTTTATCCAAGCTGACAATCAATCAGCCATTCATGGGATTAAGATTATGAAGATGGGATTACCTGATGTACCCACTGTAATTGAATATTTAAACAACCATGAACAAGCATCACTTGGATTTGATGGTCGCTTACTAGCACCTAGTTTTGTTGAACAGCTTTCACACAAAACTATCAATCCTTCATTTGACGCACTATCTACTCTGTGGAATGATCGTCCACCTTTACCAAATAATCCTGGATTTCTATACAATTTAAAATATTGTGGTGAATCTAGAGTTGATAAATTCAATAAAATCAAAGAACAATTAAATGATGCAAAGTATCATATAATTTGTACTTTAGATGATATTGCATGGATATTTAACATTCGTGGTAGAGATGTAGCTTGTAATCCAACAATGCTTGCCTATGCTATCATTTCAACAAAATACATTAATTTGTACATTCAACCTGGTACATTAGATAGTGAACAATTAAATGAATTAGAAAATGATGGTGTAACAGTAAAATCATATAATGATATTTATGAAGATATTAAAGAAATTGATGATACTGTATTATTACACAAAGAAAGTATTAATTATGCAATATTCCATAATATTTCAAAAGATATTAAAATCATTAATGACGTTAATCCAAGCCAAGCTTTAAAAGCTATTAAAAATGAAGTAGAAATCAAAAATACAATTAATGCCCATATTAAAGATGGTGTTGCTATGACAAAGTTCATGTATCACTTAAAAAATGAATTAACAAGCAGTGACGAAGTATCGCTTGCAAACTACTGTAAAACATTACGTTCAGCGCAACCAGATTTCTTTGATATTAGCTTTGAAACAATTTGTGGATATCAAGAAAATGGAGCTTTAATGCATTATCAAGCAACTCCAAAAAATCATAGTAAGGTTGAAAGAGAAGGCTTATTACTCGTTGACTCAGGTGGGCAGTACTTAGATGGAACAACTGATATTACAAGAACATTTGCATTAGGTAACATTACTGATGAACAACGTAAAGACTATACAATCGTTCTTAAAGGAATGATGCGATTATCTAGAGCAGTATTTATTAAAGGAATGTCTGGTTTACAACTCGACATTCTTGCTCGTGGAATTGTATATGAAAACGGTCTAGACTATCGTTGTGGTACAGGACATGGAGTTGGACACTTCCTAGGTGTTCATGAAGGTCCTAATGGTTTCCGTCCAAAAAGCCGCCCTGGAGGATATGAAGAAGCTGCTATCCTTCCAGGAATGATTACAACAAATGAACCAGGTATCTATAAAGAAGGAAAACATGGTATTCGTATAGAAGATGAATTACTATGTGTTGTAAAAGAGGAAAATGAATATGGTCAATTCCTTGAATTTAAAACAATTACTTATTGCCCTATTGATTTAGATGCTGTTGATTTTACAATGTTAAATGAAGATGAAATTGCTCAACTACATGCTTATCATCAAGACGTATATACTACAGTAAGCCCATACCTTACTGAAGATGAAAAAAGTTGGTTAACTAACTTTATTAAAGCATAACAATTTATACCCTAGACAATACATATTTTGTATTGTCTTTTTATATAAAAAGAATCCACCATCTTTTGGCGAATCCTTACCCTATATTTTTATTAATCCTTTGTATTATCTTTTCTTTATTGCATATCCCCTTATTTTTTAGAATACCATTAACAATTTTTTTTCCATTATTCGTAATTTCTATTACATTACATTTTACATCTTTGGCATTTGTAAAATAGACATAGCAATTAATATCTTTTATATTTGTTATCGACTCTACAATACGTTGGTGTCTTTTTACTTGCAATAATGGATTTTTAAAGTGATTAGTATACTGATTCCCTTTTTTAGTAGTCTTTTTTTGCATCCACATCTCATATTGTTTATCTCCAATTATAATTCCACCATGATTCTTCACTTCAACAATAAATACCCCATTATCACCAATAATCAAATAATCAAGTTCTGCCAGTCCTACCCTACTTCGTAATACTGGATTTGCAAGTACAACATATTCTTTAGGTAGTTGTTTTAATAGCTTTAATGCTTTACCTTCACCTTGCAATCCACTTTGTAAAATACCATATTGACGTAATATTATTTTTGATAAGACAGTACTTACCAATAAACTTATGATTAAAACATAGTAACTGCCCTGATTGTAAAATAATAAAAACAGTGCCAATGCAATATTGACTATAATTATTAAACATAATAGTAGGATATAGTTATTTCTTTTATTTATATTTTGGTTTTTATATTTTTTTATTTTTGCCATATATCTCCTTATGAAAAGAAAAGTGCATTAGCACTCTTCTTTTAAAATACCATATTCGTCAACGATAAATTCATTGCAACAATCAATAGATTTCTTTGTATTAATAATTCGTTGATTCGAAGAACCACGATACAATAATGTTAAACTTTTTTTATCTTCTTCAAACTTTCCATCAACTACAATATCACAAGATCTAAATAACTGCTTATGCTGATATGACATATTCTGAATTTCTTCAAATGTGAAACCTGTATACATCATAATTGATAATGATAAATGTTTTATTCTCGAAATGATTTCTAAACAAGCATTTGCTTGTAACATTGGTTCACCGCCAGAAAATGTAATACCATCTAGTAATGGATTGCTTTCAATTTGTTCAATAAGTCTATCAATTGTAATTAAATAGCCACCATCAAGGGCATGGCTACTAGGATTATGACACCCTGGACAGTTATGATAACATCCTTGAAAAAAGATAACATAACGAATACCTGGCCCATCAACAATCGAATCATTTGCAGTTCCGCATATTCTAGCAGTCTTTTGTTCCATGTTTAACACGTTGGCTTTCTTCAGCCTTTTTACCATCATTGAAACGATCTAATGTTCCAACTAAGTAACCTGTAATACGACGGATTCTCTCAAATGGATGATCACTATCTTCGCTTCTTCCACATCTTGGACATACATCATCAATTACACCACTGTATCCACATACTGGATCACGGTCTATTGGATGGTTGATTGCCCCATATCCGATATTATTATCATGCATTGCACGAACTACTTTTTCAAAAGCAGCAATATTTTTAGCAGGGTCCCCGTCCATTTCAATGTAACTAATATGACCGGCATTTGTTAATTCATGATATGGTCCTTCAAGCTTAATTTTTTCAAAGGCACTTACTGGATAATATACTGGAACATGGAAACTGTTTGTATAGTATTCACGATCAGTAATCCCATCTAATTCTCCAAATATTTTCTTATCAATATTTACAAATCTTCCTGATAATCCTTCGGCTGGAGTAGCAATCAAACTAAAGTTAAGTCCTTTGTCAGTAGATTCTTCGTCTAATCTTCTACGCATATGACTAATGATTTGTAGCCCTAAAATTTGTGCTTTAGCATTTTCACCATGGTGAACCCCTAATAATGACTTTAATGTTTCAGCAAGACCGATAAATCCTACTGAAAGGGTACCATGTTTTAATACTTCACGTACTTCATCTTCTGGTTTTAAAGTATCACTATCAATCCACACACCTTGGCCCATTAAGAATGGATAATTTTTTGCTTTTCGACGACATTGGATTTCAAATCTTTCAAGTAATTGATCAATACATAAATCAAGCATCGCATCCAATTTTTCAAAGAATTCATTAACATCACCTTTTGAGCGAATCGCTAATCTTGGTAAGTTGATTGATGTAAAACTCAAGTTACCTCTACCGTTACAAATCTCTCTACTTGGGTCATATGTATTTCCAATAACACGAGTACGACATCCCATATATGCAATTTCAGTTTCTGGAGTACCATCATAATATTGTTTATTGAATGTTGAATCAACAAATGAGAAGTTTGGAAATAATCTTTTTGCTGATGTTTTACAAGCTAATTTAAATAAATCATAGTTTGGTTCTCCATCGTTATAGTTGATTCCTTCTTTAACTCTAAATATTTGAATTGGAAATATAGGTGTTTCTCCTCTTCCAAGTCCTTTTTCAGTAGCAAGTAAAATGTTTTTTATGGCCATTCTACCTTCACTACTTGTATCCATTCCATAATTAATTGAACTAAATGGAACCTGTGCTCCTGCTCTTGAATGCATTGTATTTAAGTTGTGAATAAATGCTTCCATTGCTTGATATGTTTCTTTATCAGTTTCTTTTAATGCTTCTGTTTTAGAGAAATTTATGATTGTATCAATATTATCTTCGATCCCTTGTTTTTTAATTGCATTCTTTAACATTGCATCAAATGATGGATTTTCATCAATTGTTGGAAGTATTGTCATTTCTTCTTTAATACTATCAATAACATCATCTTTATTAGCAATTAAAGTAATTGCCTTATTTAAGTTTTTATAAAACCAATTTACATATGACTTAGCAACACCTAAAGCCATACCGTAATCAAAATTAACAATCGCTTGTCCACCATGTTGATCATTTTGATTCGACTGAATTGCAATACAAGCAAGTGCTGAATACACAGTAATTGAATTTGGCTCTCTTAAAATACCATGACCTGTAGAAAAACCATTTTCAAATAACTTAATAATATCAATTTGACAACATGTTGTTGTCAATGTTAAAAAGTCCATATCATGAATATGAATATCACCTTCACGGTGAGCACGCGCATGTTTAGGTTTTAAAACAAACATTTCATTAAACTGCTTTGCACCTTCAGTACCATATTTAAGCATTGTTCCCATTGGTGCATCACCATTAACATTAGCATTTTCTCTTTTTAAATCACTATCCTTAGAATCTGCAAAAGTAATTTCTTCAAATGTTGACATTAATCGTGAATTCATATCTCTTTGACGAGTACGATTAGCACGGTATAAAATATACGCTTTAGCTACACGTACATACCCTTCTTCAATTAAAACCTCTTCTACAGTATCTTGGACAAGTTCTACTGTTGGCAGGTCACTATGTTTATCAGCTAAATGTTGTTCTACTTTTTGAGCAATATCCAATGCTGTTTTTAATTCTTGCTTGGCTCCACATCCTTCGAATGCTTTAAAGATTGCACCAGCAATTTTATCAATTTCAAATGGTACCAAACGCCCATCTCTTTTTCGAATATTTACAATCATATTTATGTCCTCCTATATCTAGTGTAAGTATATCGTATTCATTATTTATATAACATCAAAAATGAACCATTACTCGATTATTTTTTTATCATATAGTTAATTATCGCTTATTTAATGATACCATTTACCGCCTATTTTTCATAGATAAAATGACAAAATCATTTATAATTACACAAACAAAAACTACTGCATATTTTTGCAGTAGTTAAATATATATTATTCTTTACCATCCCAACAATATGTACAAAGCTTACATGGCTCGAGCCCGGTTGCTTCTATCATATCATCTAAGCGGTGGTAACGTAATGACGTAAAATTTAATTCTTTACGAATTTCTTCAATCATTCTCTTATACTTATCGCTATCTGGGTTTACATACTCATCTAAGTGGTATTGTCCCCCTTCAAGTTTTTCAATTACACGACGTGTAATTAAATCCATCTCTGATGTTGATCTAGAGAAGTTTAAATATTTACATCCAAACATAATTGGTGGGCATGCTGGCCTTACATGGACTTCCTTAGCTCCACTTTTATATAAAAATTCCGTTGTTTCCCCAAGTTGAGTACCACGAACAATTGAATCATCAATTAATAGTAAGCTTTTATCTTTAATCAATTCAGGAATTGGTACTAATTTCATTTTTGCAATTAAATTACGATCAGTCTGTACTTGTGGCATAAATGAACGTGGCCATGTTGGTGTATACTTAATAAATGGTCTTGAAAATTGAACTTTTGACTCATTTGAATATCCGATAGCATGAGCTACACCAGAATCTGGAACACCTGCAACTAAATCAGGTTTTACATTATCTCTTTTAGCAAGCATACTACCACAACGATATCGCATCGCTTCAACATTTACCCCTTCATATGTAGCATTTGAATATCCATAATAGATCCATAAGAATGTACAAATACGCATTTCATCTTTAGCTGGCATTTTTGTTTCAATACCTTCACTTGTCATATATACAATTTCTCCAGGTCCTAATTCTTTTTCCAAAGTATAACCTAAATTTAAATATGAAAATGATTCAAATACGGCACAGTATCCATCAGCTGATTTTCCAACAATGATTGGTGTACGTCCATATTTATCACGACTACAATAAATACCACTATCATCCATTACCATTACTGAAATTGATCCTTCAACTTTAGCTTGAACATATGATAAACCTTCAACAATACTTCCTTTTTCATTAATTAATGAAGCAATTAATTCTGTTTGATTAACTTCTCCACCACTCATTTCTAAAAATTGTGTTTTACCTTTACCAAGCAATTCTTTAACTAATTGATCTTTATTTGAAACTAGTCCAACTGTTACAATTGCATAACTACCTAAATGTGAATGTAAAAGTAGCGGTTGTGGTTCGTTATCAGAGATACATCCAATACCGATATTTCCACTCATTTTTGCAAGATCGTTTTCAAATTTTGTACGAAACGGTGAGTTGCTAATGTTATGAATGACTCTTTTAAAACCATTTTGTCCATAGACAGCCATTCCCCCGTTTTTTGTTCCTAGATGCGAATGATAGTCAACACTGTAAAATAAATGTTGTACACAATCTTTTTTTAATGTAATACCAATAATTCCACCCATTATACTTCTCCTTTTTTTCCTATGTAGTGTCTGCTATATTATACATCAAATTTTTTAATTGTTGTAATAAAGTTTTTATAAATTGCAACAATATAGTATTTTTTTAATTTCTCTATTTTACTATAACGAAATAAAAGCTCTTGATTTTCATTTTTTGTTGCTACTAAAACATGTATTATTTCATTAGTTTGCTTCTTATCTAATCTTGGTTTCCACCATATTTTTGGTTTCACTTTTGATAACGATAAATAATCTTCAATTAATTCATCTTCAATATCAAATCCTTTTTCCTTTGAAAAAGCATTAAGGTATTGAAATAACTCATCTGTTTGATAATGAATTGTCTTACAATTATTTTTAATATAGTATGTGCCTATTTCTAAAAACATTGTATATGCTGAAGTATAGTTTAATAATAAGGCATCCATTGCTTTAGGGCATTTGCCACTATTCCAATATTTCTCTAACATATCTTCTACAATATGAATTTCTTGAATATCTTGCTTTGATAAATCATTACTATCAATTAATTCATATGGTGCATTTTCTTGATAATTGTACCCATATTTATTAGCTTCAATTCGTAAACTAGTTCCTCTAAGAAGCTTTAAAAATCCTAATTGTAATTCTTTTGGATGAAATCCAAAAACATCATCAAATGATTTCGAAAACCTTTGAACTGTTTCTAATGGTAAACCAGCGATTAAATCCAAATGTAAATCAACTATCCCTACTTGTTGTATTTCTTCAATAACTTCTTTTAATCGTTCAAAGTTTTGATATCTTTGAACAATTTCATTTGTAGGCTCATGTGTCGATTGTATACCTATTTCAAAACGGAACATTCCTTTTGGAGCAACTTTATGAATATGATCAATAATTTTTTGATCTAACACATCTCCATTTATTTCAAATTGACATTGCATATCATTAATTCGATATTTGATTAACATATCAATTATAGCAATCGCATGTTCACTTTTAGCATTAAAGCTACGATCTAGAAACTTTAATGTTTTTACCCCTTGATTACATACCGCTTTTATTTGTTTTTCAAGGTACTCCAAACTAAAAAAGCGTAGTCCTTTTTCTAATGATGATAAACAATATTGGCAACGATATGGACAACCTCTACTAGTCTCCATATAGAGTATACGATTATGCATACTACTTAAATCACGCTCTATTAAATAAGGTGATGGCAAAGATTCAATATAGTCTAAAGATACCAATTCACTTTGACGATAATCACGGTTATCAAAAGTACTAACACCTTGAATCATTACTTTTTGATCATTAGAGATGGCTTCTACAAGTTGTCTAAAGACAATTTCTCCTTCTCCACTAATGATATAATCAATTGGGTAATTATCCAAAAAATAGTCTATATCATAACTGACCTCTGGACCCCCTAAAATAATTATAATATCAGGGTTTTGTTGTTTTAATGCAACACTACTAGCAATAATCATTTCCACATTCCAAATATATGTACTAAATGCAACAATTTGAATATTTTGCTTTAGAATATCTTCAACAATATGTTCCACTGAGTCTTTTATTGTATACTCCTTAAAGTCTACATCAATATACTCTTTACTTGAAACATACAATAATCTTAGGGCAAGTGATTTATGAATATACTTTGCATTCATTGTTGTTATTAATGTTTTCATTTTCTTTCCTCAACTAAAATAATCTAGGTACTCCCTAGATTATTTTACCTCTAATTCTGGTAGAATATTATTTTTCAAACAATATTCTTCATACGTTAGCCCTGATTCATAAACTTTTGTTGCTAAATCAACACCTAAATAACGTAAATGCCATGGTTCATGAGCAATTCCTGTAATATCTGCTTTGTCATCTTGGAAACGCACTAAATAACCATATTTATGAGCATTTTTAAGCACCCATTGATATTCCTCTGTATCACCAAATACTAAGCGCTCCCCATCTAATACACTTTGTGATGTAAGGTCAATTCCAAGTCCAGTTTGATGCTCACTAGCACCAGGTTGAGCTACATATTCAGCAGCGTATTGACCCCCATACATTGCTTCAAAATCATTGTATGTTTGAAGTTGTCTATCATATGAACGATAGGCACTGTTTAGTACTAAATGCATATCATCTTCTAGTGCTGCTGCTACCATTTCTTCCAAGGCAGTTGCGGCAACTTGACGTACTTGGTTATCTTCTGCTGATGGTGCAATTGGTACATTAGGAATCACTAAATCACTAGGTACATAGTCCGATGCCAGTGTAAATCCTGGCTTTACTAAGTTTGTAACATCATCAGGATTTGTGATTTGATATTCTGTTGTTGGCTCAGTAGTTGACAATATAAATGGATAGTTAGTATACACAACACTATATGTATAATCATTTGTTATTTTATATTGTTCCATATATGCTAGCATATTTTCTAGCTTATAGCCTTCTACTTCACGATATGGCTTTGTTTGACCTGAAGTTAAGCTATTATCAATTAGGTATTGTAGCCCGGCTTCATCTGCCACTAAAATCATTTGCCAAATTTCATCTTCACTATATCCAAGACTTGTAAGCGTAGGCACTTGATTTTGATAAATTCCATCAATGTATGCAACAACTTCTTCTTTTGTTTTTTCACTATATGTAGCTGCATATGTATTATATTCTTGATAGTTTTTTGCTGTTTTACTTAAAGCAATCCACTCTTCAATATTTGTAATGACTTCTTCTTCCTTAACAAGATTTGCATCTTCACTTGGTAATGTCAAGATAGCGCTTGTCTGTGACCATGAATATCCTTTTATCATTAATTGGATTCTTGAGAAATTAAAAAATACTAAAACCCCAATAACCACAATAACTGCCACAATAGAAATAATAACTATACTATTAGGTCCGCGTCTTCTAGATGAACCATATCCACTATAATAACCGTAATTTGTTTTTCTTTTAAACATATATTATTTACTCTCCATACTTTCTATATAATTCTTTCTACCTATTTGATACAAATCATTACCCTCACTATCAATGATAACTACTAGTGGCATGTTTTCTATTTTTAATTTGCGAATAGCTTCTGGTCCTAAGTCATCAAATGCTATAACTTCACATTTTTTTATACATGATGAAATAATTGCGCCTGCCCCGCCAATAGCACCAAAATATGTTCCTTTATAATTTTTAATTGCATCTTTTACTTCTTGTGTGCGGTACCCTTTTCCAATCATTGCATGAAGACCTAGCTTAATAAATAATGGTGAATAAGCATCCATTCTTCCAGAAGTTGTTGGACCACCACTACCAAATATTTGATTTTCTTTACTAGGCGTTGGACCCACATAAAATATGGTTTGATTACACACATCAAAAGGAAACTCTATACCTGCTTGATACATTTCTAATAAACGTTTGTGTGCTGCATCACGCCCTGTGTAAATTGTTCCACTAAGTAATACTTCATCACCGGCTTTTAGTTTTTGAAGTTTTTCTTTAGTTAGTGGTGTACTTAATTTTATCATAAGCTTTCCTCCTTAGAGCGTGCAACATGACAACATATACTAATAGCAACTGGTAATCCAGCAATATGAGTTGGATACGTTTCAATATTTAAAGAAAGTGCTGTTGTCTTACCGCCATAACCTGCTGGTCCAATTCCAGTAGCATTAATCATCTCTAATAATTCTTTTTCAAGGTCAGCGTATCTTGTATCTGGATGCGATGTTCCTATTTCACGAGTCATTGCTTGTTTTGCAAGTTGGGTAACTTTATCAAAAGAACCACCAATACCAACACCAATAACCATTGGTGGACATGCATTAGGACCCGCTACTTCAACTGCCTCTAAAATAAAATCTTTTACTCCTTGAACACCTTGGCTTGGTTTTAGCATACGAACTTGTGACATATTTTCTGAACCAAAACCTTTTGGTGCAACCTTGATTTTAAAGGTATCACCTTCAACAATTTTATAATGAATAATTGCTGGTGTATTATCCTTTGTATTTACTCTATCAAATAATGGATCATTAACAACTGATTTCCTTAAATAACCTTCTTCATAACCTAATGCCACACCTTCATGAATTGCTTGTTCCAAGCTACCATCAATAATTTTTACATTTTGGCCAATTGTAATATACACAAATGCCATTCCTGTATCTTGACATATTGGCATCATCTTTGTACTTGCTATATCAGCATTTTCCAATAAAACACCTAATGTTTTACTTGCTAATGGATAAGGTTCCGTTTGGTAATTGTTTTCTAACGAAGTTTTGACATCTTGTGGTAAATAATAATTTGCTTCAATGCATAACCTTTTGACCACTTCTTTTATTTGTTTACATGATATTTCTCTCATATGTATTTCCTTCCAATATCTATGTTATATAATCAATTTCTAATTCTTGCTTTACATCTGGATAATATAAAGAATAATATCGTAATGCCAGTAATTCCACTGCTGTTAACATTGCATGTTTTCCAGTTTTTCGACACTTTTCATTACCAATATATATTGTGTAATCAATAGGTATTCCTAAGTTAGCATTTTCATTACTTGTAATAAGTATAATTTTTGCTTTTGATTTCTTTAAATACTGTAATCCTTTATGGGCATTATGTAAGTAATATCCATTTACTGAAAAGATGATGGCTACATCCCCTTCTTTAAGCTCTTTAGCACATTCTACCTGTCTGTTAATATCCATATGAGCAACAACGAATTTCTCTAACATTAACAAATCTGTTTGTAGATGAATTGCTGCAGAATGTGAAAACTGAGTTCCAAATAATGCAACATTTTTACTTATATATATTAAATGTAAAACTTTATCTATTGTATTCCAGTCAAGGTATAACTCTAAATTTAAAATATGATTGCTAATTTCTTTAGTATATTTTTTAGTTGTCAAAGACGGGTTTTCCTTCATTGACGTAATAGGTATCTTTACAAGATTATTAAACGTCTTTGATCCAGACGTGAAATCATAACATTCTTGTTTTAAGTGAGCATAATTTTCATATCCTAACGCTCTACAAAATCTTGATATTGTTGCTGGCGATACAAAACACTCCTTTGCCAATTGACTAATCCCCATAGTTGCAATTTTTCTAAAGTTATGTGCCATGTACCATGCAATATTATAGTTAGTATCAGATTCACTAGCTGTATCTAAAAAGATTATTAAACGATAAAATAGTTTTTTCAATTTCGCGCCCTCCTTCACTTGATAAATTATACACTAATTTATAATATATGTGTATATCATAATATGACAATCTTTATTTTAAAATCACATATTTCTTGACAGAATGTTTATATTCAAGACACATTTCTTTTCTATACTATAGCTTGTAGTTAAGATTTTTTCATTTTCCCTTAATAATATAATAATAAAACTACAATGCCAATTCCCTATGGCATATACCAGACATTCCCTAGTCTGGTTTTTTTATTGTCTTTTTGCTTTCACATATTTCTTGACAGAATGTTTATATTCAAGACACATTTCTTTTCTATACTA
>CAYJEM010000023.1:27461-29146 GCA_964369175.1 uncultured Erysipelotrichales bacterium
CTACAATGCCAATTCCCTATGGCATATACCAGACATTCCCTAGTCTGGTTTTTTTTATTGTAAAATTTCTTGGAATACACGCATAGCATTTTTATACATAATCTTATCAATGTCCTCTTGACTAAACCCGGCTTGCAATAAACCATCAAGTAAAAGGTTCATCATAGAGGCATCTTTTATTTCTAATGTATCCCCTATGCCATCAAAATCACTACCAATTGCAACTACATCAATACCACCAATTGTTACAATATGCTTAATATGTTTGATTAAATCTTTAACATAAGTATAGTTACCTGCAGTAGTTACAAACAGTGAACAAAAGTTTATCCCTACAACACCGCTTCGCTTTGCGATGGCACGAATCATATCATCAGTTAAATTCCGTCCCACATTCGTTATTTCCATTGCATTACTATGTGATGCAATAAAAGGCTTTTGGGTATGTTTTAAGACATCATAAAAAACTGCATCACTAGCATGTGATACATCAATTATGATTCCAAGCCTTTCCATTTCTTGGATATATGCTATTCCATGCTTGCTAAGGCCATCGATTTTATTACGAGTAGTATATCCATTATTTTTATTTGCATCAACATTTGGGTGTCCGATACAGTTTGGATAGTTCCAAGTAAGCCCGATCATTCGAACACCTAAATTGTAGTAACTTTCAAGCATTGATAATTCACCATTACACACATCTCCTTCTTCCAAAGAAAGCAATGCACTTATTTTATTGTTGTTGCTATTTTTAAGAATATCGTTGTAACAATGTATTAATTCAATATCATCCTTATTTTTTTCTATTTCAAAATGGAATCTTTCGATTCCTTTTTTAGCGCATTGTACGCGTCCACCCACAACGTGATAAGGTGTGAATATCGCAAATGTTTGTAACATATATTTTGATTTTTTCAAACGTTCAATATCAATATGAAGTTCGTTTTTCTTTAAACTATTTCCATATTCCTGTGATTCTGTTTCCATTAAACGTGTAATGGTATCACAATGTAAATCAACAATCATTATCTCACTCCTATAGTTCTATATCTTTATAATCTTGAGTATATTCCTTAGCCTGTTTTAACCAATCACTTGCTTCATCCATCGCAAGATCATCAATCTCACCTTCAATAATTCCTACTACAACCAAATGATAGACATCATATATACTTTGCCATAAATAATCTAGCACATTTTCAGTTGCATCTTGATCTGCCATTTCACTTTCTTGATATAATTCTAATTCTCTTCCTGATTTTATAAGTTGTTCTATTATCATATATATTCCCTTCTATGTTATAATATAATTAATTATAGCACAAAATAATTAAGGAGGAACGAATATGAAAAAAGTAATTTCAGTTTTAGAAATCTTAAAAGTAAATACAAAGTTCAAAGATTTAGGTATTCCGTATTATTTAAAATCAAATGGTTCTTGTGGCTGTCAAGGTTTATTGTTACTTAGTCTTGGGGAAAAATATGCTGTTGAAGAGTTATGTGAAATAATAAATGAAACTCTTTTTGAACGTTTTTTAAAGGTAAAACCAGGTAAAGTTGTTGAAAAAGGATATGAATTAATTTTATTTTAACTTTTTTAAAAAAAGTTCTTGCACTACTACTATATTAATGCTATTATATTAAGGCATTCACATGCAATGCTTGAATAGCTCAGTTGGTAG
>CAYJEM010000024.1:0-27876 GCA_964369175.1 uncultured Erysipelotrichales bacterium
ATATTTTTATCAACAACTAATCCTTCACATTGCATAAATTGATGTGAATGCGTTGCATCATCATCATCACGTCGGTATGTTTTACCTGGACAAATTACTTTGATTGGTCCTTGCCCTTTTGCTTCTTGCATTACACGTGCTTGTACTGGTGACGTATGGGTACGTAATAACGTATTTTCATCGATGTAGAATGTATCTTGCATATCTCTTGCAGGATGGTCTTTTGGTAAGTTCATCATTTCAAAGTTATATAAATCACTCTCTACCTCTGGTCCTCTTGCTACGCTATAACCCATTCCTAAAAATAATTCTTCAATATCTCTAGTAACAATTGTAAGTGGATGCATTGCACCACTTGTAATCTTATTACTTGGTAAAGTGATATCAATGTTTTCTTCTGCTAATTTCTTTTGTAAGACTTCTTTTTCAAGTTGTTCTTTTTTAGTTTCAATCGCATTAGTAATCTCTTGTTTTGTAGCATTTGATACTTGTCCAAAAGCAGCTCTTTGATCTGGTGCCATATCTTTCATTGATTTCATTGCTTCTTGTATTGGTCCTTTTTTCCCTAGATACAATACACGTTGTTCATTTAATGATGACATATCACAACATGCAGCTATCTTTTCTAATGCTTCAACTTTAATCTGTAATAATTGATCCATAAATTTCCTCCTAAAATATAAAAATCGCTCCAACATAGGAACGATTGAATCGCGGTACCATCCTAATTCATAACAATAATGTTATGCTCTTAATTCACTGTAACGTAGTGTTTACGGCGATGATTAGTCGCACTCCAAGATGAATTCAACATCATTTCTGTAGAAAGCTTTCACCAATACTTCCCTCTCTATAACATTCCTGATATTTACTAGTTCTTATCAACGTTTTACCGTCTATAATTATATCAAATATCAAAATATTTACAAGCTATTTTTCTAGTAGTAATTTACCACTAAATTCCCACCTTATCACTTTTAATTATTTTTCCAATTGTATAATATTTTTTCATAACAATAAACATTACATATATTAATAGAACAACAAATACTCCATAAGCTATCCTATATATAACCGCATAATAACAAATATTGGTAATATGTAAGCTTGATTATTATTTTATGCAAAATTAATGCACATTGCTTTATTAACTGATGTTTTTCCATAAATGCTTCTCAATTATAAAATTAGGGTATAAATCTGAAATATTAATTTAAAGCACAAATGTGTTTGACACTAACAAACCAATTAATAACTAAAGTATTGTATATATAATATTCCGTCAAAAGCTAGCATGTACATACATATTTCCTTATGCACTACTGGATGAGTATAAAATAAATTATAAATTTATAAGAATGATAAGTGAGTCCAAAAGTAGTAACGGTATAGATACATGTATCGTTAATTTACATGCTTCATTATATTGTTTTCTTTGACAAAATATAATGCTTTCAATACATATGCTAAAACCATAGGGATATAAAAGCTAATTAGAATAATTTTATTATTATGATTAAACATTGTATGAATATTAATTCTAGATTTAAGTTATTGTAAAAAGCAAGGTATTTCTTAAATGAAATACCTTTATCTATATATTATTTTGATTCGAAGTAATGCATCATTATCCCACCTGCCACTGCAACATTTAATGATTCAATTGTTGATATTGGTATATAGCCTACTTCATTACACATTTCTATATGTTCTTTTGCCATACCATTACCTTCATTACCGAGAATGATAGCCATCTTTTCACTAGATTCGATGCAAGCAATATCTTTTCCATTTTCTAGAGCACTAGCTATAACCTTTGTTCCATTAGCTTGTAATGTTGTAATTGCTTCTTTAATATCAATGTAGTAGCAAGGTATATAGAAATGTGCTCCTTGCATTGAACGTAATACTTTATCATTATATATATCAACAGACTGATTTGAGAGCAATACTTGCTTATACCCAAATGCTAGTGCACTACGTATTAATGTCCCAACATTACCTGGATCTTGTAGACCATCTAATATTAAGGTTCTTTCTGTATCTAATATCATCGTACTAGTATCTTTGTAACAAACTGCCATGATTGGCTGTGGCGAAGATGTAAAAGCTAGTTTTTCCATAACTGTTTCACTTACATAAATTACATCATTAAAATCATAATTAGGTAAAGAGGTAATAATTTGTTTTACCTTATTTGATTTTAATGCTTCTTCAACAATATGATATCCTTCTACAAGATATTCATTTACACGGTACTTCTTTTGCTTGAGTTTTAGTATTTCTTTAATTGTATTATTTTGGGTTGATGTTATCATATTGTCTCCTTCTTTAATAATGCGACTCTTTGTTTATAATCAGGCATTCTTTTTTCTATTTCACTATAAAATCTTTTTGAATGATTTGGTTCAATACTATGACATAGTTCATGCATAACTACATAATCTATTAAATAATAATCTAGATGAATAAGCGAAAGTGCAAATGAAACCTTACTTTGATTATAGAAACTTGCACCCCACCTTGATTTTGTATCTTGAATAATAATCGTACTAATTGAAAAATCAAAATAATTATCTAAATATACTTTTGTCTTTATTGTAACATACTGTAATAAAATATCTTTAGCATACATCATAAATGCTTTCTTTACATTGTTATGATATACGTAAATAATATCACCATTAATACTACACTGATATCTTTTTTTATCAATTACACATATTGTATATCTTTTCCCAAATATCATAACATACCCTTCATGGACATATTGTGCCTTAGGGACATAACTTTCAATTCTTTGGATAATTTTGTTTTGATTTTGTATAATCATATTTTCAATTATTGATGTTTTTATAAAATAATTAGCTGTAACTTGAATCATACCATTACGTATCTTTAAATAACAATTTTTAATGTTTTTTCTAGTTACTGTATATGTATATATTTTATTTTGTAATCTTATTTCATGTTTTTCCATAATTACCTCGTATAAATCTTTATTATTGTACCATAATAAAAAAAAGAGGTGAAGATATGAATATACGAAGTGCTTTATTACAAAAGCTACATGGATGTAGTAGTAATGACTTACAACAGATTATTAGTGATGGTATTCATTCAAAAGAAGAAACAATTCTACCTGGATTGGGTGTTCTATTCGAAGAATATTACCTTTCGCTAAATGATACACAACAAAATGAATTACTACAATCAATAAGCCAATTATTAAAATAATTGGCTATTTTTTGTTTATATATAATATAATTGATGTTATTAGTGTTATAAATACAATATCAAATTTAAGTATATTATCTTGTACATTGAAATATGATAGTATTGATGCACATAGGAAAATACAAATATATCCTATATAAACTTTTGTATTATTTTTTGTTTTGATGTAATAACCTGCTAACTTAGCTAATTCAATAAAAATGTAGTTTGTTAGAATTACAAGTAAAAAATACATTGTAGTAAATATATTTTCTGTAAACATTCTTTGTCCTGCATATAACACATCACATTGGTAATACATAGTAATTCCAATTAAAAATGCAACAAACCCAACAATGCAACTAATTACAACATCAAATAAAAATTCTTTCTTTGTTTTCATTTATTGTTCCTCACTTTGCATTGGATACATATCAATTGAAAATACATATTCTTCAGTTTCATTAGATAAAATTATTACTGCACTAATCTCTCTGTCAAGGAATGTGAATTCTTCAATCTTATCTTCTGTATAATACATAATATCAGTATTTTCATTATATTCATTTAATGGCATAAATATTTTTTCAAACACTTCATAATCATTATCAACTTTATATCGATATTCAATAGCAATGTCCGTATATTTGCTTACATCAGTTGCCATCGCTATTTTACCTAATTGCATAAATGTATCAGCAATATATGCATTTTCAATACGGTATTCCTTACTTGAACCTACTAAACGAATGCAACTTGTAATATCTGCCTCATTTGTAGAAATGTTTGTTTCTCCTTGCATTATATGCACTTTAGCGCTACTTAAATTCATTGTGGTTTCATCCATCAATGTAGCATCAATTTGCATTAGCGGTATCTCATATTCAAGTTTATCTGTAATTGTAATGTTTTGTGTGCTTTCTATAACTTGATCATCAAGAACTAATTCAACAATAATTGTATACTCACTTCCATTTTGCATTACATCATGATTTTTTAATCCGACTATTTGTCCACCAACAATAAGGTTATTTTCGATCTGTGTAACTTGCACATTTTGAATCTTTAAATGATCATTTTCAACATTTAAAATATAATGTGAGGAAACTGTCTTATCATATGTGTGAAATGAAAATAGAGGATAAAATATAACCAAAGATGTAATTAACAAAATCATTGCAATTAATAAAATAATTGCTTCATTTTTCATTTTCTTTTCCATTTTTATCACCACCGTTATTATACACACAATTAATTATATAGACAAGTCTATATTTTCGACATAAAAAAAGGAGCAAAAGCTCCTTAATATGTATTATTTTACAGTGATTAACTCTAAATAACTTGTAGTTCCACCAACACCTGGAGTTCCTGCAGTAATTAAGATTAATTGTCCTGGTTCAACACCATTTTCTTTAGCAATAATTTGTGCATATTCTAATTGTGTTGTACGATCATTCATAGCTTTACATACAATTCCTTTTACACCCCAGTTTAATGCAAGTGAACGTGTAATTGGTTCATATGGAGTTGCTGCGATTACCATTGATTCTGGACGGTATCTAGATACTTTTCTAGCAGTTGATCCACTTTCAGTGAATACTACGATAGCAGCTACTTTGAATTTTGATGCGATTTCAGCAACAGACATACAAATTGCTTCAGATGGATCATCATTAGCAGTTTTAACAGCTCTTACACGTAATGCATCATAATCTAATGTTGATTCTGTTTTTGTTGCGATTTTTGTCATTGTAGCAACTGACTCTTCAGGATATTTCCCTTGAGCTGATTCCCCAGATAACATGATTGCATCAGTTCCATCATAAATTGCATTTGCAACGTCACTAACTTCTGCTCTAGTTGGTCTTGGATTTGTTTGCATACTTTCTAACATTTGTGTAGCAGTAATTACAACTTTACCAGCATCTTTACATTTTTTAATTAATTGTTTTTGAATTAAAGGTACATCTTCAGCAGGTACTTCTACCCCTAAATCTCCACGTGCTACCATGATACCATCAGCAACTTTTAAGATTTCATCCATGTTATCAACACCTTCATTGTTTTCAATTTTAGCGATGATTTGGATTTCTGGACGACCGTTTTCAATTAATAATTTTTTAACGTCTAATACGTCTTGTGCACGTCTTACAAATGAAGCAGCAACAAAGTTAACACTTTGTGTACATCCAAAAGTAATATCTTCAATATCTTTTGGAGATAAATAATCAAAACCAAGTTTAATTCCTGGAACATTGATTCCACGAGTATTTTTAACGATACCATCATTTGCACATACACATACAATGTCAGTACCTTCTACATGGTCAACTAATAATTCTACTTGACCATCATTTACTAGGATGAAACCACCAGGTTTAACATCTTTATATAACTCTTTATAACTGATTGTAAAACGATCACTTGTACCTTCGATATCTTCAACACAGATAACAGAAGTTTGCCCGTTTTTGAATTCAGTTGAACCGCCAACAAATTTACCAGTTCTAATTTCTGGTCCTTTTGTATCTAATAATACAGCGATATTTTTATTACATTCTTTGCTTAATTTATTTGCTAATTCAATTCTAGCACCATGTTCTTGATGATCTCCATGTGAGAAGTTTAAACGCATAACATTCATTCCCGCAAGAATTAATTTTTTCATCATTGCTTCGTTTTCACTAGCTGGTCCAATTGTACATACAATACGAGTTTTTTTCTTTCTCTCTTTTTCTAAAATAATACTCATTTCTTTTCCTCTTTCTTATTGATAAATTACTTTTGATACATCTTCATATATAGATAAATCTGGTGTTCTTTTGTGTGACAGTGTTTCTTGAATATCTAATCCAACGATTTTTCCATTCACTTCACTTACACATAAACCACCCTTATTTGCTTCTAATAATTCAACTGCAAAGATACCCATACGTGTTGCAAGTACTCTATCTCTTGCAGATGGTCTACCACCACGTTGCATATGTCCTAAAACATTTGCACGTGTTTCAAATCCAGTTGCTGCTTCTACTTTTTTTGCTAATTCATGAACATCAGTAATATGCTCAGTAATTACTACAATTGCATGTGACTTATCTGAAGCTCTTGAAGCTTTTAATGTTTCAATTACTTTTGCTTCATCAAACCCTGATTCAGCTGTAATGATTAACTCTGCTCCTGCAGCAATTCCTGCATGAATAGCTAAGTCTCCACAATAGCGACCCATTACTTCTAAAATTGTACAACGTTGATGTGAACTAGATGTATCTCGTAATCTATCTAATGCATCCACAATCGTATTTAATGCCGTATCAAACCCAATAGTAAAATCTGTATCTGGAATATCATTATCAATCGTTCCTGGTAAACCAATACAGTTAATACCCATTTCCGTTAATTTTAATGCTCCATTGTAGCTTCCGTCGCCTCCGATAACAACTAAAGCTTCCATACCCACTTTTTCCATTTGTTTGATTGCTTGTTTTCTGATTTCTGGATCTTTGAAATCAGGGAAACGAGCAGATTTTAAGAATGTCCCACCTAAATTGATAATATTACGTGTTGTAGTATGATCAAATTTGATGAAATCACCATTAAATAAACCTTGGTATCCTAATCGTACACCATATACTTCAATATCTTTGTTAAGACATGTTCTTGCAACCGCGCGAACTGCAGCGTTCATCCCAGGAGCGTCCCCACCTGATGTTAATACGCCTATACATTTTACCATATTGACATTCTCCTATGTTTCTTTAAATTATTTCCGTATCATTCTAACATAAATTAAAATATGTTTCTATTAATTTTTACAATTTATTTTATTTTTTTATCGTAAATCTGGACCATTTAAAACGATTTCTTCACTTAATGCATTTATTCTATCAAGTAAGCGGTTAACACGCATCTCGTCATTTTTAGATTGCGAATAAACGCGCTTTAATTCTTTTAGCGAATATACACTTGTAAAAAATGTTGGTTTGTTATTTTGACTACGATACGCAAGTACCGATGAGAGTATTTCATCACGTGACCATGTGCTTACATATTCACCACCAATATCATCAATTACTAAATAATCAATGTTTTTTAACGCATTAACACTTTCATTCATTGTGGTGTCTCCAAAGCTTCCTTTTAAGTCCATCAAGAATGTTGGAAAATGTACATATCCACAAACATGACCACGACTAGCAAGTACTCTAATTAACCAACCAAATAATGTTGATTTACCAATTCCCGGGTTTCCTTTTAAATAGAATCCTTTTTTTGATGGGTTTTCAATATAATTTGCAAGTATTTTAAGAATCTCGCGAGCATTACTATCGTTATAGTTTACCATGGTTAAATCTTTGGTTTTTGTTAGTAATAGATTATCATCGACATTCTTTAAAACAATTCTTCTAATAATCATTTGATCTTCAAAAACTTTTTCACCATATGTACATGGTTCAAGTGAAGTTTGAACCATATTATTTTGGCATGTCATTATTTTTTTCATACCTTTTGTAAGTTTACTACATTGATCCAAACCACTGCAATTATCACATTGTTGATGATCTGTATAATAATTTAAGAAATCAACCCAAAATTCTTCAATAATTGTATCTGGTAACTGTAGTTGATGTAATACATCAATTATTGTTGGTTGTTGTTTTAAAAATTGAATACTTTGTGTTTTATGTTGGCTAAACTCTTTTTCTTCTATTAATGAGCCTACTTTTTCCATTTTTGTTTTCTCCTCTAATCAAATTTTGCTAGGATAGCATCTAAATCATCATCTGTAGTTTCATTAACAGATGTATTCTTCGCCTTTTTAGAAATGCCAGCAGTCCATTCAATACTTTCTTCTGGTAATTCATTCATTGATTTTTTGGCAACATCCATAGCCTCTTTTACTGTATGAATTTTATTACGCTTCCATTTACCGCCATGATATTCCATAAAGCCTCTTGAAATTGCCCCATCGCACTTCATTAACGTGTATTCAATTAAAACATTAACAACACCAGGCTCTAATTGCAAGCTTGTAAGCATTGATTCAACAATAACTAAATCACGTTTTAAAGGTTCTCTACCACCAAACTTATCCTTTAATAACCGATATGGTGATACACTCTCTAAATATTGGATGTGTACTTGCTCCTTGTTATCACTACTAACACTTTTTTTGGTTATTGGTTGGGTATGATATGCTTCTTTGATATTCGTTGGCATTTTTAAGTCATAATGTACTTGGCATGATTTCATAAATTCTTGATGATGTAGTTTTTGGTTTGACATATTTTCTTTAACTAACAATTGCATATCTAGTGGATGAATTCGATACAGTGTACCAGCTTGTTGAATTATTTGAATGTCTTCTGTTGATAAACTATCTTTTTTTATCTGGAACTGTTCAATTCCTTGGAAAAACAGTTCAATATCATACATATCTTCTACATACGATACTTGTTCAAAGATAAACGAGTCATTATGATTAAGGTCATTACTTGCTTGTAATTGAGTAATATCAAAGATATCACTAAATCTACATGTAATTTCTTTACAGTCATCTTTATTTATTTGTTCATACAAAAATAATGACTTTGTTTTTTGATATTCTTCTTTTGGCAATCTTTTTAATAATAACTTATTTAACACAAGGTGTTGATAGAATCTTTTTGGTGACATTGGTAGATGCAGTTGATATATATATGTAATTTGACTAGCTTGTTTTTTAAACGTATGTAATAGTCCTATTGCTTCTAACTTCATCAATGACTGTTCAATAGCAGATAGTGACATCCCAGTACACTTTGTAAGTCTTGAGTGTAATGATGGTTGTTTTAATTTACTTTCTTGTTGTAACAATAAATATAAAGATATTGCTTGATAACCAATAATCGGTTGATAAAGTAGTTGTAAGCAACTGCTTCGAGCGCTATCTAGTGGATATGATTGTTCAACTATATATATATCACTCATCATTTTTTGCATGACTTAATTCTCCTAACATATTTTCTATTTGAGCATACAAATGCTCCTTCGTATCATTTATTAATACATAATTTGCTAAAGATTTCTTTTTTTCAATATCTATTTGATTTGATATCTTTCTTTTAGCATATTCTTGATTAATACAATCTCGAATTTGTAATCTTTTTAATTGTGTTTCTGAATCAATATATACAACAATTATTTTATCACATAAATATTCTAATTTGGATTCAAACAATAATGGTATATCATAAAAAATAATATTTTGATCAGATAATTTTGTTTCTTTGTTAATGGTATCAATTACGATTGGATGGATTATTCTTTCTAATGAGGATTTAGCTTGTTTGTTATTGAAAATTAGTTTTGCTAGCTCTTGACGATTAATATTACCGTTAATAACAACGCTTGGGAACTGCTTTTTCACTTGATTAATACAATTAGTATTAATAGTTAATACATCTTTTGATATTTTATCACAATCAATAACTGTATAACCTTTATCTATTAAATAACTTGTCACGGTACTTTTTCCAGTAGCAATACTTCCAGTGATTCCAACTCTAATCATTATTTTTATTTATATAATCCTTACAGCGTTGTAACATATCCACCATCAAAATAGAATCATTGTGAGTAATTTTATTACTTTCTATTTTACCTTTTAAAATGCATCTACAAACTTCTTCAATTTGACTATAGAAGTCATCAATTTCATAATCTTTAACAACTGTTGTTCCATCATCCAATACAATTGTAGTTGGTCGATGCAATGGTGAAATTTTTATACTTCCTTTTGTGCCACTAATTAATGCAAAATTTTCAGTACTTGTGTCAAAAGCAGTTTCTAATATACCGATTTGTCCATTTTCATAAGCAAACTCAACATTACAATAAATATCAATGTCATCAGTATATAGACGATATTTTAAATCTTTTATTGAGTAGTCTCCATCTAAAAATGTTGTTAAATAAGCTGTATTATATACTCCTATATCATACAATGCACCACCTTGTTTTGGTTGGTAATGATATTTTCCTTCAACATATGGCGATATGTTACAAAATGATGTAGTTACCTTTTGTATATCACCAATTTTTCCATCTTCAATTATTTCTTTTGCATACTCAAATGCTGGAACACATTTTGATTTCATTGCTTCCATGAAAAATGTATTATATTTATTCGATAATTCTTTGATGTATTCCATTTGTCCTTTATCTAACACTGCTGGTTTTTCTACAAGAACGGCTTTTCTAGCTTTTAATGCTTTTACAATCCACTCATAGTGATTTAAATGAGGCACAGCTATATATACTGCATCAATATCTTTATTATCAATAATTTCTTGAAAACTTCCATAAGCAATATTACAAGGATATTTATTAGAAAACGCTTGTGCTTTTTCTAATGTTCTACATGCCACTGCTTCAAGTGTTGAATCTTTTTGATGAGCTAAAGCACTTGCAAATCTTTGTGCGATATTTCCGGCCCCAATAATTCCCCATTTAATCATTATCTCGTTCTCCTTTGACATTTTTTACAATAATATGTTCCTCTTTGATTGAGCATTTCTTTTGTTATTTTATTATTGCACTCTTTACAATCAACTTGTCCATGAACTGCTAACTGCACTTGAAATAACCCATGTATTCCATTAGAGTCAAAGGAATGAATTGTTGTTCCTCCTTGTTCAATAGACTTATTTAAAACATCACTACTAACTTCAATTAACTCTTTAACTCTTTTTTTACTAAGTCGATTTGCAGGTGTATGTGGTTTTAGTTTCATAAAATAACATATTTCATTAGCATAAATATTTCCAATACCTGCCATTATACTTTGATCTAATAAGACTGTTTTAATTGGCTTATTACTTCTTTGTAGCCTTTCATATACAGTATCTACATCTGCATTAAATGGTTCACTACCTAGTTTATTTAATGGTGAATCTTTTCGATACGTATATTTATCGACAAGTTGCATTCGACCAAATTTACGTGTGTCATGATAACATAATTTTTTACCATTATCTAAATAAAATACTATATGATCATGTTTTGTAATCGTTTCTAAATTATCTTTTATGTTAAATTTACCTTCCATTCGTAAATGACTAATAAATGCAACATCATCAAGAATAAAGATCAAATACTTTCCAACTCGATCAATATCAATAATTGTTTTATTAGTAACTGCATCAATAAATTCTTGCATATCACCATCAATAACTTTTGAATAATGAACATCCATATTTTCAATCTTTTGACCAATAATGAAATTTTTAAGAGTTCTAACTACTGTTTCTACTTCTGGTAATTCGGGCATTTTGTTTCTCCTATTTTAATTCGTACCAATTACGGGCATAACTTCCATCAACTTGTAATTCTACTTTCATCGAAAATGCTTCTTTCATTCCTGTTTCTACAATTCCCATTACTTGTTGTAATTCTTCTTTTACAACATCGAAGATAAGCTCATCGTGCACTTGTAAAATCATTTTAGATTGGACATGATGTTCTTTCATTAATGCATCTACTTTAATCATTGCTAGCTTCATAATGTCAGCAGCTGACCCTTGAATTGGTGAATTCATCGCTAAGCGTTTTCCAAATTCTTGACGCATAAAATTCTTTTCATTAATTTCTGGGATATATCTTTTTCTTTTTAAAACAGTTGTTACAAAGCCATCTTTTTTACAAGTAGCTATACTTTCATCCATATATTTTTTTATTTCTGGATACATTGCAAAATACATCGTAATAAATTCTTTTGCTTCACTAACACTTATTCCAACTTGCTGTGATAATCCAAAATCAGACATTCCATAAATAATTCCAAAGTTAATAGCCTTAGCTCGTCTACGCATATCACTAGTAACTTCATCTAATGATACATCAAACATTTGACTTGCAGTAAAGCTATGAATATCCTTATCCTCATTAAAGGCAGTAATTAGTGACGTAGCATTAGCTAAATGCGCTAAAACACGTAATTCTATTTGTGAGTAGTCAAAAGTCACAAGATAATCATTGCTTGGAATAAATGCTTTACGTATCAATTTTCCTTCTGGTGATTTAACAGGAATGTTTTGAAGGTTTGGTTCAATTGATGATAGTCTTCCTGTCTGAGTTAACGCTTGATTATAAATTGTATGTATTTTACTATCGAGTAGTACTTGTTCTTGTAATCCAACAACATATGTTGAATATAGTTTTGAGAGCATACGATATTCCATAATCTCATTAATAATTGGATGGACTCCTTCTAGCTTTTGAAGAATATCAACAGCTGTTGAATATCCAGTTTTGGTTTTCTTTGCATGAGGCAATTGTAAGTCTTCGAACAATACTTCTCCAAGTTGTTTTGGTGACCCTACATTGAACTCTCTACCAGCATGATTATGTATTGATTTTTCCAATTCAACAATCTTTTGATTATATGTTTCTTGTAATTGTTTTAAAAACGGAACATCCAAAGCAACCCCATTATATTCCATATCAGCAAGAATACTTATTAATGGAAATTCTACTTCTTGGTATAATTCATATTGTTCTTTTTCTTTTAATAGCTCAATGGCTTTATCTTTTAATAAGTAAATTGCTTTTGCTTGATGTACTAGATGGTTTGCGATAGCCGCTTCTTCTGGTATTTTTTTCTTTGCACCTTTACCATATACTTCTTCATCATATTGAACATCATAGTATTGATAATATTCACAAACACTCTTTAGCTCACTTTGAAGACTTGGTGATAAAATATACGATGCAAGTTGTAAATCAAAAGCATATCCTTGAATATCAATGTTATTCCAACGACTAGAAATTAATGATGCTTTGTTATTAAACCCATATTTTTCAATTGATTCATCATTACAAAAGGCTTTGAAGTTTTCATCCTCAATTGCATCTTCGATAGCAATATAAATAGCTTGTGTATCATTATAGATACCAAAACCAAGAATAGGCGACTTGTGGTAATTACTATCAAACAAACCAACAACTAGTGCACTAGATTTAGTTACTAGAGGTAATGATTTTACCATTTGGATATCAATAGTTGGGGTGTTGACTACTTCTTTTTGCATTGACATTCTTTTTAATAGAGACTGCATATCATATCGACGATAATAGTTTGCTAAGGTTTCATAGTCATATCCTGTGTATACAAAGTCCTCTAATGTTAATTCTAAAGGAACATCTACTTTTATGGTAGCAAGTTGTTTTGAAAGAATTCCTTGTTCCATGTTATCACGGATTTTTTCACCCATTTTTCCTTTTATTTGATCAGCATGTTGACTTAATTCTTCTACTGTTTGATACTGTGCTAATAGTTTTAATGCCGTTTTTTCACCAACCCCTGGGATACCTGGAATATTATCAGAAGCATCACCCATTAATCCTAGTAAGTCACGCATTTGATCAGGTTGCATTTGATACATATCATAAAATACTTCAGGTGTAAGAATATCATACTGCTTTGTTTTGGTATTTTTTTTCATAATTGATACATTTGTATCAATTAGTTGCATCATATCTTTATCATTTGTGATAATTGATACTTTGTATCCTTGTTGCTTGGCAGTTGTAGCAATAGTACCAATAATGTCATCTCCTTCATACCCTGATAATTCATAGTGTGTTATTCCTCTAGCTTCTAGATATTCTTTAACCATTGGAAATTGACATAACAGTTCTTCTGGAGCCTTTTTACGATGTCCTTTATACTGTTCAAGCATATCACTACGGAATGTTTTTCCTTTGGCATCAAAAGCTACCATAATGTGTTTTGGATTTTGTTTCATAATCATCTCTAACATATTAGCAAATCCATATACTGCATTCGTTGGTACACCATCACGATTTTCCATAAGGTTCCCCATTGCAGCAGTTCCATAATAAGCACTAAATAGCCAATAACTTCCATCTATTAAAATAATTTCTTCCATATCTTCCATCCTTTATGTAAGTACTTTTGCATTTTCAACAATAATACTTAATTTCTCTTTTTTATCTACTTTTACTCTAAATAGACAAATATTCCCTCTATGCATTGCTTCTTTTACTTGCTTATAAGTATTAGAGAAGACAACACCATCTATTTGACCACTTTCGTCATAACCTTCGATAAAGCACATATCATTCCCTTTTTTATCAACAATATGCTTAACTCTTTGAAGACATATTACGACATCTATTTTTTTATTAATGTGCTGTTCTAGTTCTACAATTGGTATTGTATTTACTTGTATTTTTTCTTTAACAATTGTTAAGGGATGCATCGTCAAATAAATACCTAGTACTGATTTTTCATTTTCTAATTTTTGAATTGTTTTATCAGATACCATAGTCAAAATTGGTGGTTCACTGATCCCTAATTTCCTTAGTTCACTATATTCGTGTATTTTATCAATATTTGCTTTAATTGTTTCTCGAGAATAACTAAATTCATCAAATGCGCCAGCATCAATTAAACTTGTTAACATCAATGAATTTAACTTTGTTGATTCCATTCTCATAAAAAAATCAAAGATTGATGTAAAAATACCTTTTTTGCGTTCTCTATCAATTGCTAGATATCCAGCATGTCCGACATTTTTTATTGCCAACAGTGAATAACGAATGCTTCCTTCTTCGATTGAAAAATAATCTTTCGACTGATTAATTGATGGCGGTAATATCTCCACATGGTATTTTTTACATTCTTGAATACATTTTGCCTTAGCATATGCGCTACCCTGTTCATTTGTTAGAATCGCACTAAAAAATGCGAGAGGATAATTTGCTTTTAAATAAGCTAATTGATAAGCAATATACCCATAAGCTACTGAATGAGATTTATTAAACCCATAGTTTGCGAATTTTTCAATTAAGGCATAGATAGATTCAACTTTATCTAATGGATAACCATTAGATACTCCACCTTGAATAAATTCTTCTTTTAAAGTATTCATTAAAGTTGTTGCTTTTTTAGACATTGCTTTACGCAAAATATCTGCTTTTGCCAAACTAAATCCAGCAATTCTAGTAGCTACTTGCATAATTTGTTCTTGGTAAATTAATATACCATATGTAGATTTACAAATGTCTTTAATATCATCAAGGGGATATTCAACCTTTTCAATCTTATGTTTACGACGGATGTATGTTGGTATATTCTCCATTGGTCCTGGACGAAACAATGCAATTGCAGCAATAATATCATCTAATGAATCGCATTTCATTTTTTGTAATAATGACCTCATTCCTGGTGATTCCAATTGAAATATCCCAAATGTATCGCCACTTGAAATAATTTTATAACTCAACTTATCATCTAATGGAATCTTGGTAATATCTAATTTTGTATTTGTATATTGTTCCACAATATTAATAATAGTATGAATTATTGTAAGATTTTTAAGTCCTAAAAAATCCATCTTTAATAAACCAATATCCTCTATGTAGTCTTTTGTATATTGCGTAACAACAGTATTTGTAGGTCCATGAATAATTGGAACAACAGCTGATAATGGCTCTTTTGAAAGGACAATTCCAGCAGCATGAGTTGAAGTGTTTCGCGGTAACTTTTCAACAATTGTTAATGATCTAAAAATCTTTTTAAATCCAGCTTCCCGATTAACCATTGACTGGAATGCATGAGAGGTTTGATACATTTCATAAATTGATTTTGATTCTTTTGGATTTGTGGGCATTAGTTTTGATAACATATCTATTTTTACAGGTGAAATCCCCATTACCTTTGATAAATCTCGTATTGTATTTTTAGGACCATACGTAGAAAATGTAACTATTTGAGCAACATATTCTTGACCATATTTTTTAATCACATAGTTTACAACTTCATCGCGTCTAGTATCTTCAAAATCGATATCAATATCAGGCATACTAACTCTTTCTTCATTCAAAAACCTTTCAAACAGTAAATCATATTGTAATGGATCGATATCTGTTATACCTAGAACATAACTAACTAAACTACCTGCTGCAGATCCCCTACCTGGTCCTACAATAATTTTATTTTTCTTAGCGAAGCGTACATAATCAAATACAATTAGAAAATAATCTTCAAACCCCATCTTTACAATAACTGATAGTTCTTTTTGAAGTCTTTCAATATCAATATTATCTACATGTCCATTTCTTCTTTTCTTTAATCCTGCGACACATAATTGTTGTAAATATGAAGATGAAGGTATTGTATTAGGTGTAGGATATTTTGGCAAATTCATTGGTTTTACTTCAATACTAACATTACACAATGATGCTATATAATTAGTATTATCAATATATTCTTTTTTAAATAATTCTTCCATCTCAAAATGATTCTTTAAATACTTTTGATTTGTTTTTACTTCATGAAATAAATCTAATGTTTGATTTCTTTTACTAGCTTTTAGTAAATCAAGTGTTAAAGCGTCTTCAAGATATAAATAACGAACTTCATTACTACAACATATTGGAACATTAAGCAATGTAGCAACAGCAATCAACTTTTCATTAATTCTTTTTTGCAAAGCAATATTATGATCTTGAATACATATATAAAATTGTTTACCAAACAATTTTTGAAATCTTTTTATATACTGTATGGCTTGATCATCCATTTCTTTTAGTAATAAACGTTCAATAATACTATTACTACCACTTGAGATATAAAATAAATGGTCTTTATATTGTTCTAATGACTCAAGATTAATTGACCTTTCTTCATTGGTATTTATATGACTGCTAATTGTAACTAATGCATCATAGCCAACATTATCTTTAGCAAGTATTACTAAAGGATAAATCTCGCCATCAATAGAAACACTTGTTTCCATACCAAATATTGGTTTGATATTATATCGTTTACAAAACTTATTAAATTCCAAGGCCCCAAACATTGTATTTTTATCTGTTAATGCTAGGATATCCATTTTTAGTTGACTAGCTTGTTTACATAAATCTTCAATTAATATCGTACTATCTTGAAAATTATAACTACTGTATACTTGTAAATGACTAAACACCAAACCACCTCTTTTCTATCTCCTTATTATACCATGATTTTACTATCTCACTACATATAAAGTTTTATTCTTTTATAATATTGCTTTAATCGAACACAAAATTATAATAATTGATATATATAACAATAATATTAAGTAGAGAACATCTAAAACAAAAATTTCTGGGTTGTAAAACAACCAAATACGATATCCATACAATACAATAACATAATAATGATATTGTACTAAGATAGCTCGATAGCGAAAATGCCAACCAATAATAATAATTGATAACAAACTTGCAAGTAGATGAAATGGCACATACATATCAACAATAAAGATTTGTAGCAGTAGCAATAATCCACATAATAGCTGTAATTTCTTAACTCTTTGTAACATCAAATCACCCTATATAAGTATATGTAATACCTGTTTTTTTAGAATATATCATATTCTTAAAATGATTTATGATATTTATATAGTGTATAATTTACATATTTATCAGCATGTTATATAATCTTATTATAGAATACAATTGAAATTATTTTCATGATGTATATATGATATCCATCAATACTTCTATAATTTTATTTCAGTTCGTATCTAGAATCATATAAACAATATTACAAGAGAAGCACTTGATTTAATAAGTCAAACTTATTCTATTTTTCTAGTCAATCTAACATGTTTCCCCTACTTAAAGGAGGTAATAGCTATGCAAAATCTACAAAACATGGTTGTAAAATTACGTAAAAGTAAAATTTGGTATTGGATGGCTTTTCTAGGACCATTCTTATTTATAACTAGCTATAATATTAACCATAGCAATAGTCTTATATTAATCATTTCCTTTTTTCCAATGATTGTTGCTTACGCACTCTTTATTATTGAAATTGTCATATTAAATCATAGAAAGCAGTATAGACAAATGTTCAAATTGATAATAACTGCCTTTGGACCACTATTGCTTGTAGCTTTATCAATAGTGCTTACAGGTTAATCATTTCAATATAACAAGCCATCAACTTAAGTTGGTGGCTTTTATGTATAAAAAAATAGACACAATGGTCTATTTTCTTTTAAGTTTTACAATCGTTGTAACATATGGAGTATAAACAAATGTATCTAACGCAACAATTTTTTCTAAATGATAATACTCTTCTAGTTCAGCTAAGTCTTTTGCAAGCGTAGAATGTGAATCACAGCTAATAATAACATTTTGAACTTTTGATAAACGAATACTATTTTTCATATCATCACTTAATCCAAATCTTTCATTTTGAATTAAGAAAGTATCGTGTTCTCTTTTTTTAGCGTATAGAATAATTTTATCATCAACATCACCTTTCATAAAGTTAATGTTTTCACGATATAAATATTTTGCATTTAATTTTGCATCTTCAATATGATATGATTTTTCATCAATGCTTGTAAATGTTAAATTATCATTGCTTTGTAACTCAACGAATCCAAGTCCACAATGGATTGATAATACATTTAAACTATCTTCTAGCATTCTATTGATATGATGTACCTTCGCTTTTGTCATTTCGGAATTTTCACCTATATTTGATTTAACTGATACTAAATGGCGATTCCCATCAATATCAAATTCTAGACGTGTATTTCCATATATTTTACTATATCCAACTTCATCAAATTCTTGATGACGAGCTGTATTTACTGATACAAATAAACTAACTACCTCTTCAAGTTCAGTTATTTTATCAACACATGATTTTGACAGGTTGTCTTTACCAGTAATAATTACAAGTTGAAGTTTATCCTGGATGCATT
This sequence comes from uncultured Erysipelotrichales bacterium, assembly GCA_964369175.1. GTDB lineage: Bacteria > Bacillota_I > Bacilli_A > Erysipelotrichales > Coprobacillaceae > Tannockella. The sequence goes on from CAYJEM010000024.1 coordinate 18,987, forward strand.
TTACTTTAATAAAACGTAATCCTGTTTTAAATTTATCATTATAAATTTTACAATTTTCTTCCTCAAATATTGTTTCTATTTTTGTTAGTGCAGTATTAATAATTTCATTATGTTTAAAACATGCTGTTAATGGTGTTAGATATTTACTTTCTCTTTGATACACACCAAATGTTATTTTACCTCTATGACTTACAATTGGGATACTAATTGAATTAATAAATCCACTTCTACTTGATGGTCCAATAACATCTTTAAATACTGTTTTTGATAAATCATATGACGTGTACTTACGTATAGATTCACGAATTGCTTCTTTTTTATACTTTGCTTGCAATGGGTATTTCATATGTAACAGGGAACAACCAAGACAGTGTCTAGATAAGTTACATACAGAAGGTATACGATCTGTACTTTTCTTAGTTATTTCTACAATTTGTCCTTCATAGAAGTTACGATTTTGTTTTGTAATTTCAATGTTTACTTCCTCATCTGGCAAGGCGCCTTTAACAAAACATATTTTACGGTCAATATAACCTATTCCCTCACCATTAATTCCAAGCTTTTTAATTTCTACAGTCTCTTTGCGTAACTTTGGTTGTTCTTTACTACGAACTCCTCTATTTTTATTATCATTGCTTCTGTATCCTTTGTTTCCATACTCTTTACTTTTGTTTTCTTTAAAATTTCTTTTATTATGTGTTCTTTCGTTTTTCATCCTACAATCTCCTAATTCATTATAAAAGGCATCATGTGATGCCTTTATTCTTCTGTGTCAAAGTTCAACGTTACTCTCAATTGATCAATACGATTTTTATGTATTTTTACAATTGTAAACAACGTGTCTCCAATAACAATACGATCATTTACCTCTGGTACTCCACTAAACTGACCTAATACAAGTCCACCTATTGATTCAAAATCTTCAGAATCATAGTTTGTATCTAATTCATCATTTACATCATTTAAACTCAGTGTTCCATCAACAATATACTCATTGTCAGCAACTTTAATAATCTCATCCTCTGATGACTCATCGTACTCATCATCAATTTCACCAACAATTTCTTCAACGATATCTTCAAATGTAACAATGCCTGCCATTACACCATATTCATCTAATACAACAGCTAAGGTTGCATGTTCTTTTCTCATTGAAGCAAATACATCTGACACCTGGTTAAACTCATATACGACAAATGGTTCACGCATATGACTTTTTATATCAAATGTTTCAATATTTACATCAACAAATAGTAAGTCTTTAACATTCAATACACCAATGATTTCATCATGTGATTCACTATATACTGGGTATCTTGAAAACTGACTATTGTGGTATGCTTCAATTAGCTCAATATATGAACTTTCGATACCAATTGTTTCAACATTAATTCTTGGTGTCATAATTTCCTTGATTTCAGTTTCACCAAATTCAAATACATTATGAATCATTTCCTTTTCTTGATCTTCTAAAACCCCTTCTTCGTGACCAACTGTTACAATTGTTTTTAATTCTTCTTCAGTCATTGTTGGCCCTTCATCAAGGTTACCACCAAACAATCTAATAATAAAACCTGTAATGATATTTAAAATAACAACGAATGGGGTAAATATCATGCATACAATACGTATGAATCCTGATAAATATAAAGCAATTGATTCAGCATTTTTTGTTGCAAATGATTTTGGCGTAATTTCACCAAAAATCAAAATAAATAATGTAACAAATCCAGTTGCATAAGCAACCATTGTTGCTGAGTCACCAAACATTCCAATGATAAACGCTGTTGTTAACGATGATGCTCCTATGTTAACAAGATTATTTCCAACTAAAATCGAACTAAATAAACGATCACTATTGGATAATAATTTTTCTGCTAATTTAGCACGACGATTTCCTTCTTCAACTAATTTACGTAGACGTATTTTATTTACAGATAAAAATGCTGTTTCACTACATGAAAACACTCCTGAAAATATAATTAGAATAATAAATAATATTATGTTCCATATCTGGGTCGAGTCCACTTCTTTTCTATTCTCCTTTGTTTAATCTTTTGACAATCATAATATATTATAGACTAATTGTCAAATTTTCATCATTAATCAAGCATAATTACAATTGTACTTCCTTGTTCAACTACTTCACCCATACGTGGTAATTGGTCGATTACTTGATCTCCATCACCAACAAACTCAAAACTTAGTGAAGGATTTATTACACTCGACTTATTCATCCCAATATAATTTTCCACTTTAACTGTAGGGACATCCATATATGAATATGATTTAGGCATCTGTTCATCTACCTTTTCAATATTCATACTTGGTAAGATATCTAAAAACATATTTTTTGCAATTGGAGCAACTGTTGAACCACCATATTGAGTTGTGTTTTTGGGATTATCCATTGCAATATACAAAACAATTTGAGGATCATCAATTGGTGCTATACCAATAAATGATAAAATGTACTCACCATCTTTATATGTCCCATTTTCGGCTTTTTGGGCAGTTCCAGTTTTACCACCAATACGATACCCTTCAATATAACTGTTTCTCCCACCACCATCACTAACAACACTCTCTAGAGCACTTTGCATAAGTAATGATGTATCATTATCAATTACTTGTCTTACAAGCGTAGGCGAAGTTTCTTGGACTATTTCACCAGTGAAACTATTAGTAATATTATCAACAATATATGGTTCATATAAATAACCACCATTTACTACTGCACTTACTGCTGTAACAAGCTGAATAGGTGTAATTGATATCCCTTGTCCAAAAGCTACAGTCGCTTGCTCTAATTCATTAAAATTATCATAATCAAACATTATTCCCGTAGATTCACCAGGTAAATCAATCCCAGTCTTTGTAGTTAAACCGAAATTTTCTACGTAGTTATATAAATTATCCTTACCTAAACGACGTGAAATTTCTACAAAGCCTGGATTTGAAGAATTTTGTAATACTTCTCTAAATGTTTGTAACCCATGTCCTCCGGTTTTCCATGATTTAATTTTAGCTCCACCTACGTACTCATAACCAATATCCATGTACGTATCTTCATCCATATCAAATAAATCCTCATTTAACGCGGAAGCAAAAGATATTATTTTAAATGTTGATCCAGGTTCATAGCTTTTAAAAATAGGACCATTTTGATTATAAACAGACATATCTACGCTTTGATATTCATTTGGATTAAAGTCTGGTTTTGATGACATTCCTAAAATTGCTCCATTACGAGGATCCATAGCTAACGCAAGTATACTATCTGGATTGTATTTATCATATGCATTATTTAATTCCCTTTCAATAATATCTTGAATATCACCATCGATTGTTAATTGAATTGTTGACCCTTGAATTGGAGACGTATATTCTTTTGGATAAATATCAATATTATGACTTTTAGCATCCATGTAATAATCGATACTGCCATTATTCCCTTTTAAATACTCATCATACACCAGTTCAAGTCCAAGTAATCCTTGGTTATCTATTCCTACAAAACCAAGCGTATGAGCTAAATAATTATCATTTGGATAGTATCTCTTTGAATCTTGTATAAGATATACACCAGGTAACTTTAAGTTATCAATTTGCCTTGCTAATTCTTCATCTAATTGTCTACCTTCAGGTGAAATTCTTGATATTGATACATTTTTTGATATCTTATCATACATTTGTTGGGTATCTACTTGAAGAATAAAAGATAGTTCTTTTGCAGTTACAACAGGATCAACTATTTGACTAGGAATAACAACCAATGATGACATTGTCAGACTAGTAGCCAGAACATTATTATCACTATCTACAATTTCTCCACGATTTGCTTCAACAGGAAATGACCTTTGCCATAATTCTGTTGCTTTTGATTGTATCATTTGGTTATCAATAATTTGTATGTAACCAAGTTTTAAAATAATCAAACAAGTTATAATTGTTGCACCTATTATAATCCATTTCATTTTTTTTATTGTTATTTCATATAACATTTCTATCACCTATATAACTATATAAAAAAAGTAAGACAATATGCCTTACTCTAAAATAATTTCCAATTTCATATCTGCAGTTATTACTGTATCTCCTGAAATGTTTTGTGAAGCTACTGTTGATCCTACACCACCGTATGTAACCTCTAACGATGTTAGTGAACAGTAAGTTGCAACATCTTTTCTAGACCACCCACTAAAGTCAGGTATTTTTACTTCTGTACCATTTGTCATTAAGAATATTTTATCATGTGCACTAAGTTCTGTATTTGCTTCTGGATACTGATTAATAACACTAGAACCATTTCCGATTGCTATTACATTAGCACTAAAACCTTCTAAACTACTCTTAACATAACTAACACTTTGATTAATATATGATTTAGTAGTGTACGAATAGTTTTCATCACTATTGCTATTTGCTGTTGTGCGACTAGCAATAGTATTTGTTACCATTGTTTTTACAAAATCCCCCATTGGCGTTGCTGGTGCATTCCCTGAGGCTTGCATTGCAACATAAATAACAATTTCTGATCCTTGAACTGTTGTTACCCCTGCAAATGATTTAATATATACATCAGTTCGGTATCTACCATCGCTACCTGCAACTTGGGCTGTACCTGTTTTCCCAATAATTTCTTGATTATCCATTGCATATACTCTAGCTACATTTTCTTCGCTATAAAGGTTATCTGTTAGCAATCGTTGCATTTCTGCTATTGTTTGGCTTGAATATATTTGTGCTGAATACGAAGTTGTTCCTGTATAACTTACTTCCTTAGTTGTTGGGTCTTCAATTCTTTCTATAAAGTATGGTGTTACCATTTTACCATCATTAGCAAAAACACTATAAGCCTGTAAAATATGTAATGGGGTTGTTGTCATACCTTGTCCAAAACCTGCTGTCATAAGTTCTAAATCACGGTCAGTGCTCATATATCCTGCATAACCACCTTTTGACACTCCAATATCTGTAGTCAAATCTTCAAAGAATCCCAATTGGTCGAAATCATCTTTTAAAGATTGTTTGTTTGAATAGTTATCAATTAGATTTACAATACCGACATTACTCGACATTGCTAGTCCTTTATCATATGTAATTGTTCCAAATCCTTCGCCACCATTCCAGTCACGAATTGTTGATCCATTTATTTCAATTTCGCCTGATTTAAATGTATCTGTTCCTTGATATACACCATCTTCTATCGCGTTGGCATAAACAAATGATTTCATAACTGAACCAGGTTCTATCAAATAATTAGTAAATCTATTTGTATAATTTTCCACATCTCTTACATTTGGATCAAATGTTGGCACATTAGACATTGCTAGCACTTCACCGGTTTTCGCATCCATGATTGCCGCTGTTCCAAACTCTGCTCCAGTATCTTCAACAGCTTTAGCAAGTTCAATATCCATATCTCTTTGTAAAGTGCTATTAATAGTTAAATGAATGTTTTCACCATCACGTTTGTCAACTTCTTCCAAGATACCATTTGGTAAGACATATCCACTGCTATCAGCTTGATATACTGTATATCCATTTTTTCCAGACAATTGATCATCATATAATAATTCTAGTCCCATCTTTCCAACGATTTGACTTACACCATTTTTTTCTTCATTTTGACTATATCCTATTAAATAACTTGAAAAATTTCCTAATGGATAATTTCTAGAAATAATTTCATCAAATTCAATACCAGTAAATGCAAATGCATCAATTTGATTCTTTTCTGTAGCAGATAAGTTATTTCCATATACTCCAAATTGCACTTGATATAATCCATTGTTTTGGGCATCTACCATTTTAGAAATCATTGCCGCTTCATCCATACCAATAATTGGTGCAATTGCTTTTGCTACCGCTTCAATATCAGTTACGTATGCTGGATTACCATTTCCTTCAAGTCGTTCAACATCTACAACAGCGCGAAGTGTATATTTTTGTACATTGGTTGCAACTACCTGACCATCTTCGGTTATAATTTCACCACGTTTAGCATAATCAACAACTTCTTTGGTATTTCTGTTTTGGGCATATCCATAAATATCCTTGCCGCTGATAAAATGCATTCCTGTTGCTCCTAGGTAAATAATATTTGCAACAATCATAATAATAATTAAAGCAAAGATAACAGAAGCTACCTTTGCACCTTTAAATTCTTTCATATGCGAAACCTACTGTTGCGAGTAATTAGCTAAGACAGCATCACTTTTATATGTATACCCTTTTTGTGATGTAACACTTGCAAGTCTTTCAAAAGAAACTAATTCTTGCTTTTGCATAGTTAATCCATCAATTGATGATTGAATAGATTGTATTTCTTGTTGTAAAGTTTGACAGTCTATACTATATGAATATTCTACTGATTTAGTTATTATTGTTCCTAAAAAGAAAAACATTATTGCAAACACTAAAAATTTCTTTGAAAATCTCTCGAATTTTGTTTTATTTTTCATCTTCTAATACCCTTTCTATTATTCTAAGTTTCGCAGAGTGTGCGCGATTATTTATTTCTAATTCTTCATCACTTGCGATAATTGGTTTTTTATTTATTAATTTAAATCGAGGTAATAAATGCTCAGGAATAACTGGTAACATCGGTGGAACATCTTGTTGTCTAGAAGCTTTTGAAAAAGCATATTTACAAATTTTATCTTCTAAACTATGGAATGTTATCACACAAACACGCCCTCCAATACCTACTAAATCCAGAGCATCATTTATTGCCACATCAAAAACATGAAGTTCATCATTTACTGCTATACGCAGTGCTTGAAATGTCCTTTTAGCAGGATGACCGCCTTTTCTTCTTGCTGGTGCTGGAATTGCGTCCTTAATTATATCCACTAGTTCAAACGTAGTAGATATTGGTGCTATTTGTCTTTGCGCCTCAATTTTTCTTGCTATTTGTTTTGCGAATTTTTCATCTGCATATTGAAACAAAATTCTAACAATTTTTTCATATGTCCATGTGTTTACAATAGTATACGCATCTAAGTCTTGTGATGTATCCATACGCATATCAAGTCTTGCATCATGGTTATAACTAAATCCTCGTTCCCCAATATCAAATTGAGGTGATGAAACTCCTAAATCAAAAAGTATTCCATCAACCTGATTAATCCCAAGACCTAAAAGCTCTTGTTTTATAGAAACAAAATTTGAATAAATAATAGTAAAGTTATCGCCTATTTTCTCTAGTCGTTTTCTTGCTTCATCAATTGCATATGTATCTTGATCAAAACAATACAAATGTCCTGTTGTTAATCTTTTTAATATCTCTTGGCTATGTCCTGCACCACCTAATGTACAATCAACATAAATACCATCTTCTTTTATATCTAATCCTGCTACTGCTTCATTGAGTAGTACAGTTATGTGTTCGAACATTTCTTTCTCCTATATATCAAATCCATCCAATGATTCTGAAATTTCATCAAAACTGTCTTTACTATCTTCGTAGTAAGTATCCCAGGTTTGACTATTCCAGATTTCTACATGATCTCCTACACCGACAATAACACATTCTTTTTCTAATTTACCATCAAGACGGAGTACATTTGGAATATTAATTCTACCTAACTTATCAAACTCACATTCGCTAGCTCGAGAGGTTATCATACGCACAAATAATCTAGTATCCTTTTTATTTTTAGGAAGTGCTTGTAACTTGGCATAGTATGCTTCCCACCCTTCTTGGGTGTACAAAGCTAAACAACCGTCAAAACCACGAGTCACTACTACACTCGTTTGACATAGTTCTCTAATTTTTGATGGAATAATTAATCGCCCTTTTGCATCCACGTTATGACGAAATTCACCCATGAACATAAAATCCACCATCCTTTACCACTTCGTTACACTTTTTAACACTTTGTACCACCATTATAACCTAAATAATATATGATGTATAGAAGAAATAAAAAAAAGTAAAAAAAAACACACCTTTTTAAAGGTGTGTAAATAAAAAGTCTTGTATAATACAAGACTTCGTTATTAAATTACTTTTTGTCCTTTATATGTTCCACAATGTTTACAAACTTTATGAGATAATTTATAATCTCCACATTCTGGACATACAACTACTGCCGGTACTGTTAATTTATCATGTGTTCTTCTTTTTCTTTTTGCTGTCTTTGAAACTCGTCTAAATGGTACTGCCATGTCTAATTCCTCCTATTTATCTTTAAAATAATCTTTTAGCTTTGCTAATCTTGGATCAATGTAATCCTCCTTCAACAATTCACTGTCCTTGTCGAAGATTTTCCAACCTTTTCCTTCAACTTGAATTTCTGCTTCGTCTTTAACAACTCGCATCGGTACATCTAACATAATCAACTCAAATATGACTGGCGTTAAATCAACCATGTTCTTTTTAACTTCTCGAACTTCTTCAAGTGGATCCGGTTTGTCAAAAGAAAATACTTCATGAGCATGAATATTGAATGGATATTCGATCTCTTCTAAAGTTAAGGCACATGGTAACACCATGATTCCTGTGATAGTTACATCTACATAAAGCCTTTTTTCTTTTACGTTTAAATTCCCGGTTCCTTGGACTTCTACGTCTTTAAGGTTATTAATGTGTCCATACTGGTTAAACATTTCAATTGGAAACGTTAATCCCTCATCAATATCAAATTTTCCTTGCTGTTTTATAATCCATTGTAAGTTGTATTTCAAATTAATCACCTTCTATAACCGCAATGAATATTATATATAAAAAAAATATATAAGTCAATATTTTTGGAATGTTTTTATACATAATAAGCTACGTATTTTCTGTACGTATAAACAATACTACATTTTTCAAAATATTGCAAGAAAAAAAGATACCCGAAGGTATCTGTAGAAACTGGCAACGTGCTATTGTTGCACC
>CAYJEM010000025.1:0-27614 GCA_964369175.1 uncultured Erysipelotrichales bacterium
AGAGACAAACAACTAATTAATAGTTATTTGTCCCCCACTCTTGACACAGAGCCAATAAAAGCAGGTCTTATACCAACGTATAAAACCTGCTTTTATTAGAATGCAAAATTCCCATCTTTAAAGATAACTATTTCCTTGTCATCATGTGTTCTAGCAACAATTGATAAATCACTAGTTCCAATCATAAAATCAACATGTGTTAAAGAATCATTAACTCCTTTTTCTAGAAGTTCATCTTTTGTAAGAGTCATACCATCTTTCATACAGTCTGCAAATCCTTTACCTATTGCAAAATGACATACTGCATTTTCATCATATAATGTGTTATAGAATAATGTATTCATATTTGAAATCGGTGAATCGTATGGAACTAAAGCTACTTCACCTAAATATTTTGCACCATCATCAATATTTAACATTTCTGTCAATACGTCTAGACCTTTTTTTGCACCAAAGTCAACAACTCTACCATCTTTAAAAGTCATATAGAACTCGTCAATTATGTTACCATTATAATTTAGTGGTAAAGCACTATATACAGTACCATTAGTCATGTTACGATCTGGTGTTGAAAAGATTTCTTCTGTTGGAATATTCGGGAAAATATATGTTCCATTTTGAAGCTTTGCACCGCCTCCACCAAAGATATAACCACAAGGCATCGAAACAGTAATATTTGTTCCTAAGCTATTAGTATAAGTAAGGGTATCGATATTTATTTCATTTAAGTAAGCTATTCTTTTTTCAAAGCTGCGGCGATGATTATCCCATGTTTCTAATGGATCAGTCGTATCCACTTTAGAGGCTTTAAAGATTGCATTCCACAATGCTTCAATAGCCTCATCAATTGACATATCAGGATATACTTTTGTAGCCCAACCTTCGCTACTTGCCCCTGCTATGCACCATGCATTAATACCTTTATCTAGTCCATTACGGTATGTTTGTACACTTTGTGTTAAGTGTTTTGACCATGTTGCCATTTTTGCTGGATCAATGCCTTTATAAGCTTCAGGGTCATCACTAACAATTAGTAAAAATGCAGCGCCATCACTAGCATAATCATTCTTAAAACTTGATAACCATGTTGGTATTTCTTTAAATCCTTCTACATCTGTATTTTCGAATTTAGCACGTGTTACATGTTGATCTAAATATCGAACAACTACTTCTTTAGCACCAACTTGATAAGCCACATCTGTAACTTTACGAACTAGTTTACAAGCTTCAATTGATGCTTCGATAACTAATATTTGATTCTTTTGGATATTTACACCTTTTTTTACAATTAGTTCAGCATATTTTTGTAGTTTCTTATCCATATGTTATTCCTCCTATTATTTTACTTTTTCTCTATTTGTTTTATAACCTTGTTTTTTTGCTTGTTTATAATAGTATGCCGATTTATCTTTATCATATACTTTTTTACTTTTATCTTCGAATAGAACACCTAATGTATGACTTGCATCTTTTTGTCCATAGTCACTTGCTTTTATAAGTAAAGCAATAGCTCTTTTTGTATTTTTACGTGTTCCACGTCCCTCTAAATAACATAATGCTTGTTGATATATTGCAAAACTATCTCCTTTTTCACTTGCTAATTGAAAATAGTGAAATGCCTTTTGTAAGTCAATATTTACACCAACACCTGTTAAATAGTACATCGCAATACCTAGATAAGCTGATATAAAGTTATTATTTAAGGCTTCTTCCATATAAGAAAATGCAAGTTTTTCATCACGTTTAACACATTCTCCTTTTTGGTATAAACATGCAAGTCGATACGTTGCAATATGTTCACCTAAATTTGCTGCCCTTGCATATAATTCTAGTGCTTTTTCAATATCTGTATGTTCGTATAATACAGCTAGATTATAAATTGCTGGTCCATATTGTACATCTACTGCACGTTGGTAATACTCAATTGCAAGAGCAGTGTTATTATGCTTTTTTTGATAATGCAAGGCAACATTATATAGCGCTGGAGGATAGTCGTGTTTACAAGCTTGTAGTTGCAATTCTAACGCTTTATCACTGTTGCGTTCTACACCTTCACCTTGTTTATATAAATAAGCTAGATTACATAATGCTCTAGGAAAGTCATAAGCACTTGAGCGCTTATAAAACTCTACTGCCTTTTGTAGATTTCGCTTCGTTCCAATCCCCATTTCGTAACAGTATGCAACATTACACAATGCTGGAGGATAGTCTGCTTTTGAAGCCCTCAAATAGTATTCTAGAGCTTTTTTTGTATCATAAGGTACTCCATGTCCTACTTCATATAAGTAACCAAGAGCACACATTGCTTGTGGTTCTTCTTGTTCAATAGCTTTTTTATACCAGAAAATTGCATTGTTTAATGCATCTTTCAATTCTGTGTGTTTTTCATAAAAGATACCTAGAGCTACTTGTGATCTTGAAAAATCTTCATTAGCAGCTCTCGTATAGTATTCTAAAGCTTTTTTTTCGTCTTTTGATACACCTTTTCCTTCTTCAAAGCATGTTGCTACTTCGTGATGTGCTGGTGTAAATCCTTGTTTACTTGATAGAAAATAATTCATAAATGACTGTTTATGATCTTCAGGGCAGGCAATACCAAATTCATAAAAATGACCTAAACGATACTGACAACGAGCGTTTTCCAATTGTGCTCCACGTTTATATTGATTATATGCCTCTTGTAAGTCAAGTTCTAAACCATCACCATATTCAAGGCATGATGCATAACTATAGATTGCTTCATCAAAATCTAACAAACTTGCTTGTTTGTAAAGTGACGCTGCTTTTTCAATATTAGCTTCTACACCTTTACCAAATTCATAACAATATCCTAAATTACAAATACATTTAGGATCATCAAGCATTGCTCCTTGTTGATATAATGAAAATGCCTTAGAATCATCTTGTTCTACTCCAATTCCCATTTCATAACAATATGCTAAGCTAACAATCCCAATTACATGCTCTTGATCAGCTGCTAATTGATAGTATGCTATTGCTTCTAGATAATTTTCTTCAACACCAATACCATGTTCATACATATATCCTAAAATTGCCTGACAATCTGAACTTTGTAACTTAGCTCCTAAATGAAAACATCGCAATGCCTCATTATAATCTTGTCCTTCAAAAAAGTTCAATCCAATCTCATACAATCCATTACTATCAAACATTGATATATCCATACCACTTTCATCATATTGCGATAATAATAAACATATATCAATTCCAACGATTTCTCCTTTTTGATTTTCAATTAGATATTGCTCGCTATTTAAAAAGAACTGATCTAAACTTTCAATCATTGTAAGTTCCATTGACATCTTCTTTGCCATATCTTCTAAATATAATACATTAGTATCATAAATAGATATCATCTTTATATAAGCTATTTCTTTTGTAAATAAATTTTCTACTTGCACTACTATTTGGGTATCCCGATTAACTATTGTTTCGATTATATTCCATTTATCAAACAATGGTTCATATTCTTTTATTCTATCTATTGCGACCAAAATGTACCTCCATATACAAAATAAGCAGGTTACCTGCTTATCTTAGAATTTAAATATTCTTCAATAACCTTTGAAACTTTCCCTAAAATAACGACTACTTTATTATTTGTTTGGACAATTCCCGATGCCCCTATTTCTTTAATCTTTGTAACATCTACAATATCTTGACTTTCTACAATAACACTTACTTTTGAACCTGTTGAAGAACATTCTTTGATGTTTTCAATTCCTCCAAGACTTTCAATAAAACCTTCAATATTAAAATCAAAATCTTTAAATGATACTTCTGATATTTTTTTATTCTTTACAACTTTTGAAAAAAGCATCCAAAGAATAAATATTACTACTAGCACTATTGCTAGTGTTAATAAAAGTTCTGTTGTATTCATATACATACCTTTTAACCTTCCCATAATTCTATTTTAGAAATATTAACTCTTTATTTATTACATAATTATAGTATACTATAACAATAATATAAAAACTATAAAAATTAAAGGAGGGACTATGAAAAAACTAAATATTCATCTATTATCTGGATGGTTGATAGTTGCTGTTGCAATATTGTGTGCTATTAGCTTGATTGCAATAGCTAGTGCTACTCCACTAATTATATATCCAAATGCTTCAACATACTGGATGCGACAAGGCATTTTCTACTTTCTATCTATCGCAGTAATTATCTTTGTGTACTTCTTTAAAAATGATCGTATTTATTCAGGGATGTGGGTCATATATGGTATTTTAATGGCACTTCTTGCCGGACTTGCTTTTGAACATTTTCTATATACCCGCTTTGATATTCAAATCGTCCCCTTTGCAAAGTTTGTAAATGGAGCTACATCATGGTATGATCTTGGATTTTTTGATTTACAACCATCCGAGTTCATGAAAATAGCGATAGCAGTCGTTCTTGCAAAAACAGTTCACATACATAATGAGACATATGAAAACCATACCTTCCGTAGTGATTTATTAATGCTTGGAAAAGTAGCAGCAATATCCTTGCCACCTTGTATACTTATCTATTTACAAAATGATTCAGGAGTTACCTTAATTGTACTTGCTGGAATTGCTGCACTCGTATTCATTAGCGGCTTACAAAGAAGTTGGTTTATTATTGTAGGTATTTTGGTTGTCGCTGTACTAGGTATTGGTACATATTTATTTTTCTATCAGCATGATATCTTTGTTTCAATTATGGGTGGTGACCATAAAATTGACCGTTTCTATGGTTGGTTAGATCCTGAAGGGGCATACTCTGATCAAGGATACCAGTTATTTAATGCTCTACTTTCTTTTGGTAGTGGTGGTCTTACTGGTCATGGTTTCCAAAGTAGTCTAATGAATTTTCCAGAAGCCCAAACAGACTTTATCTTTGCAGTGATCGTCCAAGGTTTTGGGTTAATTGGTGGTTTAATAACAATTGTTGCTGTAGCATTCTTTGATATTGTAATTATCGGCATTGGCTTTCGTTCAAAAAATAATGTTGATAAATACTTTGTAGGTGGACTTCTAGGGATGCTTTTATTCCAACAAATATGGAATATGGGTATGGTTATTGGTTTACTTCCAATAACTGGAATTACTCTACCTTTTCTATCCTATGGTGGTTCATCACTGCTTTCCTATATGATTGCTATTGGTATGTTATTTGACATTGAACGTCAAACTCGTATACAAGAACGTAAAAATAGATACGAAGTATAAAAAGCTTTCTACGGAAAGCTTTTTATGATAATTTCTTTTTTTGTGATTGGATGAATAAATTGCAGTGCCACACTCTCCAAATAATAATCCTCACTTGCATTATGATACAACTCATCACCAACTAGGGGATAACCTATATGTTTCATATGCACTCGTATCTGATGGGTTCTGCCTGTTTCTAGGATGCATTCAACAATTGTATTTCTACCAATATGTTTTAAAGGACGATAATGAGTAATCGCTTTTTTACCAGTGTCTTCAACAATTCGTACCATCGTCTCCTTTTGATCTAAAATTGGTGCGTCAATTATACCAGCAGTTGTAAGATTCCCCTCTACCAAACAATGGTATGTTCTTTTTACTTGCTTAATGTCACGTGAAAGCAAACTATGACTATGTTGATTTAATGCTACTACCATTAGCCCTTGAGTTTGTCTATCTAATCGATTTACTAGATGAACAGTACTATTAATATTATTATCTAAAAAATACTGTATTAATCCATTACTTAAACTACTAGTATAATGTTGTTTTGTTGGCAAACATGCTATTCCTTTTGGTTTATATATAACCATATAAAATTCATCAAGATAGCGAATATCTAAATCCATATAAGTAGGTATAATGGTTGTCGTTTCTTTCGGAAAGATTATTTCTAAGATATCATTAACTTGTAAATGATATCTTACTGTTTGATGAGTGCCATTAACTAAAAAGTCTCCTTTTGATTTTATTGATTTAACTGTTTTTTGACTAAGTAAAAGAGTTTTAACAAACTCTTTTATTTGCATATTATGGTATTGTTTTGAAATAATAATTTTCATTAGTTAATAAATGCTCTACGTATTCTCTTTATAAAAGACATTTCTTTATATTCAATAAACGTAATTACTTTCTTAGATAATTGGATATCAATTTTTTCTACATTTTTTAATGGGTAAGACAAATAATCTATCCCCATACTATTATCATTAAACATATTGCTTTCAATAGTAACAACCTTTTCACTATCCAAAATCAAACTATTACCAAGTGAACGATACGCATTATGATGAATACCAGCCACCTCCGTTACTTGCATTAATGGTGCACTAGGGTATATTACTGCCCCACCCAAAGAACGGTTGTAAGCCGTTGATCCTGAAGGTGTCGAAATACATAACCCATTACCACGAAATACTTCTAGCAATGTATTATTTATATATACATGCATAACTTGCGTAGTAAAACCTTGATCTAAACGAACTTCGTTAACAGCGTGGTATGTTTTTATGCCAGTTGATGTATGCAAGGTAATATCTAATAAATAACGTTTTGAAAGTGTATATTTATTCATTAAAATATCATCAATTAATTCATCTACTTGGGTATTTTTATAATCTGTAAAAAAACCTAATGTTCCGGTATGTAGCCCAACAAAAACACAATCAGTGTCCATGTACTTATGAATGCTGTGTAATACTGTACCATCACCCCCAACACTAATAACTAGTTGTGGATTTTTATTATCATGAACTAACTTATTTTCTAACTGTTGATGAATATATTTTTCAATACGATTTGAACATTCATCCCCTCTTGCAACAACTGTATATCGTTCCATACTTGACCCCCAATATATTATATAGTTATACTATATAATATACCTGTAAATAATACAAGGTAACAATCTAAAGGAGAGCTTATGGAAACAATCCACGAAATTGAATTTAAAGCATTACTTACAAAAGACATATACAATAAAATAAAAACAGATTATATGAATTATAGCCATCAACATTATCAACAAACAAATTATTATTTAAGTCATCCGGTTCTTGAAAAATTACTTTTTATGTTGCGCATTCGAGCATTTGATGATCACTATGAACTAACTTTAAAACAAAGGTTAGATATTGGTAATAAAGAATCTAATTTACAAATAGACGCTACTACAATGAATAAGATATTAAATCAACAACCAGTAGAGAACGAAATATTTGATATCTTAAAACAATACCAAATTAACAGTATTGATTTAGAATCAAAGATGTCTTTAACAACGTATCGTTATGATTTTAAATTACCTGAAGGTACATTATCATTAGATAAAAATGAGTATAATGGGATTACTGATTATGAAATAGAATATGAAGTTACTAACTATCAAGATGGAATGCAACGTTTCTTAGGAATTGCTAGTGAGTACAGCATTGATTATCAAAACAATTGCCCTAGTAAAATTAAAAGAGTCATCGATTCATACAAGCAAGTATAATAATACTTGTTTTATTTTCAATAATTATTTATCGTTTATCAATAATTATTTGTTGACATTTATATTTCTATAATACATAATAACCTTGTAAAGGAGATTTATATATGAATAAAATAAAATATTTAACATCTAATAGCATTATCATTACAAAAGTATTTATCATTCTATTTGGAATAGTAATTACTGCCCTAGCATTGTCTTCACCGTTTGTTGTCGAATACTTCAAAGAAGTATTTCATTTGCAACCTTCAACATTCGAAGCAATCCTTTTATATAGCTGTATTTATATTGGTTGTATTAGTGGTTATTATATGCTTTACAACTTATATTCTTTATTACAAGAAATCGAAAAAGGAAATATATTTACAGAAGCTAATATCAAACACTTAAACCGTGTTAGCTTAAGTTGCTCACTTGTTTCAATTACATGCCTAAGTAGTTGTTTATCATTTATTAGCCTACTATTTATAGGTGTTGCTGCTGGATTTGTAGCCCTTATTTGTCGTATTGTTATGCAAGTGTTCATTAAGGCATTAAGTATGAAGTCAGAACTAGACTTTACGGTATAGGAGGTCACTATGTCAATAATTATAAACATCGATGTCATGATGGCAAAAAGAAAAATAGGTGCAACCGAACTATCACAAAAAATTGGAATTACTCCTGCAAACTTATCAATCTTAAAGAATCAAAAAGCAAAAGCTATTCGCTTTTCAACACTTGATGCAATTTGTCAAGCATTAGAATGTCAACCAGGTGACATTCTAGAATACCAAGAGGACACGGAACATGAAAAATAAATCATTACTATCACTACTTATTGCTTTTATATTAGGATACTTTTATGTTGATAGTGTTGTACAACTATCAACTATTACCTTTATAGTGGTAATCATTGGTATCCATGTTTGGGTACATTGGTTAAGTGCATCTAAGTCTTACACGAAACAAGAACTATTTTGTATATGTACATCTTTACTTTTACTTATATCAATATATTATAAAAATAATATATTAGATTATCCTAGTGATAATCTAATAACAACAGTATTTACTTATTTTATACTGCATCTTGTATTAATTGTCTTTGCAACCTCTCGTTTTCAATATCAAATTGAAGGTAGAGTTGGTTATTACAGTATCTTTGATATTTGTAAATCAGCTTTTATTAATCCAATATTGTATTTCTTTCTACCATATAATAACGTTGCTTTATCGCTGCAACGCCGCATTCATAAAGAAAATAAAAGCTCATTTATAATAACCTTATGTGTCACGCTAATAAGTATTCCTCTACTGTTATTTGCAGCAGACTTGCTTGCAAAAACAGATGTTCAATTTGGTAATCTTCTAGCAAACCTCATTGACCTTTCATGGATAGATCTACATTACAATCTATGCATTGCCTTGTTTTCACTGCCAATCGGTATATATTTCTATTCTTTAACAATTAGTTTATATCAGAAACTACCAAAACAAATATCAATGGATACAATTACTACGCAAATAAAAAAAGCAAGAATTCTTCCTAATATTTCCGTATTAATACCACTATGTGCTTTTATTGCTTTATATTTTGGATACTTGTTTTTACAAGCTAATCATATTATTGAAGTATTATTTACTCAAAAGATATCAATAGCAGCTTTATCCACATATGCACGTGATGGTTTCTTTGAAATGTGTTTATTACTTACTCTAAATCTTGCCATCATATTTATCATTTGTAAATTTACAATACAACCTTATATAACTCACAAAGTAACAAAAATTCTTATACGCATATTTATTGTTGAAAGTATTCTACTAACATTTACAGCCTTAATTAAGTTGTTTTTCTATATGTCATATGGTATGACAATATTACGTTTAACATCGTTATGGTGGATTGGTATTCTATTACTAATGCTTATTCTATGCATGCTTTTAACCGTAAAGAAGCGAAATTTTGGTCAATTCTTTATGTACACAAGTGTCGTATCATACTGTATTGTATTAATTAGTGAAGTCGTTATTTTCTATATGTAACCTTAAAAGATTATCCATAATGGATAACCTTTTTTAGTTACACGTGAATATTTCATGGACTTCTATTTTCAATACAATATCTGCAAATGTATCATATTCTACATTATGACTTGTAAATATAATGGTATTTTTATCTTTTTTGATATATTCATCAAGTATCGTCTTCATTGTTTTTTGACTGTTTTTATCTAAGGCATCAAAAAGCTCATCAAGAATTAAATATTGCGGTTCTTCTATAATTGCTTGAATAAATCTCAATTTCTGTTTCATACCTAATGAGTAAGTTGCATACTTTTTATTAATACTACCTTCCATCTCAAATAATTTCACGTATTTCATAATATCTTCTTTAGTGACAATCTTTTTAATACTTGTAAGATACAAAATATTTTCCATACCCGTCATACCTTTAATAAATTCTGGAGCACTGATGCTAACACCGGCATTTTTAATAAAATCGACATCTCTCCCTAAAACACAATTGTCAATTTGGATTTCACCATGATCTATTTTTATATATCCTACGAGCAGTTTCAAAAAAACACTTTTACCAACACCGTTCATACCTTTTATTAATATTTTTTTATTTTCTAGTAATTCGATATTTAAAATAAATTTAATGAAAATACAACATGGTGTGCTTTTAGCACTCAGATATATTCTAGACCCAGTACACAAAGAAGAACCCTTTTTAATTAGAAGGGCTCTTCTATTTTGTCCTATAGAATAATGATTTCATTTTCTTACTATATCATTTGTTAATATTTGTTAAAGCATCCTTCTTCTAAAATAAGATGTTTATCAAATTGAAAATTTATCCATTCAATACTATGTGTTACTAGTATTAAAGCTTTATTATTTTCTTCAATATACTTTAATATCACCTCGTATATTTCTTTTGCTAGTTCCTTGTCTATCGCTGAAGTAGGTTCATCCATCACAATAATATCGGGATTATTAACACATGCTCTAGCAATAGAAACACGTTGTCTTTGTCCACCAGAAAGTAATTTCACTTTCTTATCTAACAATGTATTTATTTGTAACTTTGTAGCTATTTCATGTATCATCTTTTTTCTATCTTTTTTTAGTACTTTTTGATTATATTGTAAAGGTAACAATATATTTTGATATACTGTTTGTTCTTCAATCAAATTAAAATCTTGAAATACATATCCAAACAATTGATTTCGATAATTTGCTAGTTTCGTTTGTGATAGCTTTTGTACATTTACTCCTGCAATAGAGTAATCCCCATCATAGCCTCTATCCATCAATGTTACAATATTCAAAAATGTTGTTTTTCCAACTCCTGATCTGCCAGTTATAATGATTCTTTCACCTTGTTCTAATGAAAAGTTGCAATCAATTAAAATATGCTCTTCATTAAATGATTTATCCATATTATTTATATCTAATAAACTCATTATTCAAACTCACCTTTCAACAATAACGTAATATTTTGTCTTTTCATGACAAATAGTAATACAATTTCAAGTAATGCTAATAGTAAAGCTATAAAGCATAAACTATACATAAATAAGGTTGTAAATGTAAAATGTTCCAAGTAAAACATTACTGCTAGTACCATAAAACCAACAACAATATTCAAGATAGAATTTCTTATGAAAATATGATATATATTTGCACCAGATATATAATGAATTGCATATTCACGATACATATTCTTTAATATCGATTTGTAAATTATTGCAACACAACTCAAAATAACGAGTATGCTGGAAATGATAATAATGTAAATATAATTAAAAATAAAGTCAGCTTCATCATTAATATATATATTTTTATTTAAAATAAAGTTATCATTATCAAATATTGTAGAAAACTTCTCATCTAATTGATTTTCAATATCATCATTACTAAAGTTCGTATTGGCTACTACTTCAATGACTTCATATTTTGAAAAATAGGGTAACCAATTATTTAATGAATCATTACTAATTGTAATGATAAAGCCATAGTTTGATAAGTTTCTACTTTTTGATAATAACGTAGAATCTAGTATTTCAACTTCTAACTCTTGATTAATGTGTTCTAGCAATTGATTGCTTTGTTCTAAATATTCTTCACTCGTTACATATACATGATTTCCTTCTAATGCAATTGGTTCATCTTGAAACCACATATCCGTTGTGTCACCTATGAATACTAGTGCGTTAATACCTAAATAGTAGTTTAGATAATATGATTGATAATATGTACTACCGCCTTTTTCAAACAACAATAAAAGTGGTTCTTTAATATTTTCATAGTCATCAAGGTTTGTACTAGTTGGTACTAAATTGTATGTAACAACTTCTTTCCTTACTTCTTTGTTGGCTTCGATAAGTGACATTGTTGAAGAAATAAAGACTATCGTAATACTCAATACACATATAAATAACATAAAAGCATATTTAGGTTTAGTTATAATATCTTTAAATCCTAGTATAATATTATATTTCATCTTATCACCCTCTTGCATCTATTCTTTTTATAGTTTTGTGATATTGAATATACAAATTTATACTATACATACAAGTATTTGTAACAAAAATAAGTAGCACTACTTCTATTAAGGTATACATATTTATTGATGCCAGTGATGAAATAGTATTCATATAAGCATACCATAGTATACTTGCAAGTAATGATACACATAAAAGTACAATACTCTTTTTTAAAACTTCATATTGTAACATCTTTATTGTGGCACCAAGCATTATAGACTTTTTAATTTTGTTTTCTTCAAAGCTTGTATGAATATATAAAGACATACAAAATAGTCCATAAATAAACACACCTAAAGCGACAATAAATAATGCATACTTATTCATAAAGAAAGCACTACTAATAGCATCAAAAATATTTTCATATTGATTACTTGTAATCATTGTATATCCTTTATCAATCAAATCACTTACAACAGTGTCTACTTCCTGAATGTTTTTTCCATCAATATATATCATACCGATATCTTTTGACAAAGAAGTAGAATAGGGTATTAAATGTGTATATGTACTTTCGATATTTTGATTATCTATCGTATGTATTATTTGTCTGTCACTTATGCTATTACTTACATTTGCACCATTCAATACAATCATTACATTTGTACTATTATGATAATCAGCATTTGAAAAGTAACGATATTTATCAAGTTCAACATTTATAGATGATTGCATATATAAAATCCCACTAGGATCATAAATAGCTAATGCATCGCTATCTTTAATTGTCATAATAAATTGTGTATCATGATATTTGAGAATATCTATTTCACTTACATTTGATGTATTTTCTAATTGCACATAGTTTGTTGACATACCAAATGGTTGCCTAGTAGAATTTAGTTTTGATTGGACACAATAATTTGTAACAAATAATAATGTAATGGTCGTAAAAAAGGTCAAGACAACGAGATTGTTAACTATTTTTTTCATATGTCTACGGCACTAACAACCCTGGTATTGAGTACACTTGGTAATTATAGTAGGCTCTTGTTGCAGAGCCAAAATTCCAAATATCTCTTGCAGTAACTTCACTCTTTCTTACATATCTATCATCCTTTGAATTCGCTCTAGCTGTTGCAGAATATATATGTCCCTGTACGTTATATGTGATTTTCGTCCATTGATACCATCCTAAATGACCATCTGCCATACGTACCCTATCTGCACCTAAAACGGATGCTACTCCATGGTATGTATCAGCAGCCCAATTATCCCCATGCTCACTAGTAACATATGTGTTGTTAGATATCCCCCATAAACGTGTTACTTTTGCACTCACTGTACTGTAAGAAATAAACATTGATAGCATAGTTATACCTATAATAACCTTCATTTTTTTTGCTTTCATTATAATAATCTCTCCTTTCGATTGATAGTGTAAAAAACAACTACACTTACTGTATAAAACCTATGATTAGTTTTATGAAAAAAATTTACTAACCAATCAAAAATATTACACTCCATTACACGCCCCCCTTTCACGTCCATCATAATACATTTATACAAAAAATGTACACTTTACCTTATGAACGGTTATTATTCTTTGTAAGCGGTCAAGATAAATATCTATACTTCAAAAACATTCATTAATACAATGGTAGTACATAGTGTATTATCGATGTGATTATACTTGCTACTCCCATTATATTTATTTACAATATTATCAATACTTAATAGCCCAATTCCATGATCGTTGTGATTTTGTTTAGAACTTATTTTTGATGTAATATACTCCATTGAAAAGTTATCTTCCACTGTGTTTGTAAGATTGATAATCATACTTGATTTGTATCTTTTAAGAGATAATTGAATTTCTTTTTTGGTAGTGACCATTTCATTTGCTTCAATAGCGTTTTTTAGAAGATTATGAAATAAAGAACAGATTTCCATACTTGTCATATTTATATGAACATGAATATTGTAATCGAGATTAAATGTAATATTGTTTAATTCAAGTATAGGTACAAATTGATTAATTGATGAAGCTATATATATATTAGTATAACTAGGTATATTATTTGATGATAAAGCGATTTTTGTATCACCTAAAAACCCCTTTAATTCTTCATATTGTTCATGTAAAACAAATTGTTCAATTGTTGATAGATAGGCACTGATATCATGTTTAAAGATACGCAAATTTTGGTAACTTGTTGCCATATCTTCAATATGTTGTTTCTGTGTATCAATTAATATTTCATTGTGTTGTATTTGTTGACTGTAGCGAATGTTTTGTTGATTTTTATTTAAGTATACAAAGGAAAATACAATATTTAGAATAATAATAAGTGTCGATAATGTAGCTGTCCATGAAACACCATCATTTTCTATAAGTGACATAATGATCATGAATGTCCATAGACATAATAAACCTACATAAAATATATAAATTGTAATATTTTCATCTTGGACAAATACGTGCTTTTTTGAATATTCAAATTTAGATATTAAAATTATTAAAATAACCTCGATACCTAGATGGAACATCACAATCGGTAAAAAAGCAAATTCAAAATTATCTATCGAATGATCAACATTTAGTATCTTGCTACATACTCCATCAATTAAGGATTCAAAAAATAAGACAATAAATACTAGTAAAATCTTTTTCCATAGTTTTCCATTGCATAACATCACCAAAAATACAAATTGAAAGATTATATTTACTAATAATTGATGGTATCCTAGCACTTGCATAAAACAGAATGTAAAAATCAGATATATACCAACTAGAATCAGTAGTGGTATCTTACGTTTCTTTGTGATTGTACAACCAAATACAGTAATTAAGGCATATAATGCTACAAGTGTACTAACTACGATGGAAAGAAAGCATACAATTAGGTTTTCTATCATACTAATTTCCTCAATATATAGTCATGATATTGATTTTGAATTTCAGTTCGTTTTCTTCTAGATAATGGTATTTCAATATTATTTTGTAGTATCACTACATTTTTATAAATATCTTTTATATAATCCATATTAACGATATAAGAACGATGTACTTGAACAAATTCTCCTGTTAGTTCTTTTTGAATATTAGTTAGCCCTTTTGAACTTATATAATTTGCATCTTCAACAAATAGATTACAATACGATCCATTGGCCTCAACATAATAGATAGTATTAACTTTGATGTTTCGATTTTCAATTACAAGTGATTTATAATCATCAGTAAGTACAAGAATAGTATCTAATGCTTTATCAATCATATACAATTGATTTTTTAAGATATAACGCATAACATTTCTACCATATGCCTCATCTTTATAAGCTTCATAATTTGATACAAACACAATATGTAATTTGTGATAAGTTTGTAGTTGATCTTTTATTTTTAAACCATTCACATCACCAATTTCTACATCCAAAAACAAGATATCTAATGCATTTGCTTGTAAAAGCAAATCATTTTTATCTGTAAACAATGTAATTGTACATTGTTTATTATGCTGTTTAAAATATTCTTCAACTACTTCTTTGATTCTACTCATACAATGATATTCATCATCATATATTCCAATTTTATACTCCACTACACTTTCCCCCTCAGTATATGAAACATGTCACGTATCTATATAAATTTGTAGAAATCCCCCTAAAATCAATCTACTTTTACATTTATGTATTGTTATAATTATACTATTTTTATTATTTATAAACAATGCTTTACCGTTTTTAGACAAAAAAAAGAGACACCACTGCCTCTCCCTTTTATGGTTTCGTATAAGCATCAACAGATTAACTACCCTTTGCTGCTCCGTGATCCTTTAAATATGCTTCTTGCAAGCTTAAAGTAGAGCTACTTTTGAATTGTGGACATATGTCACTTGTTGGACATTCTGCCATACGGCGCAATTCTCTAGGAATAAACACTCGTATTTCTTCAGCATTATAGCCTACTTGAAATCTTCTTTCATCAATCATTATTGGTCTTTTTAGAATTGAAGGATTTTCTTTAATAAAATCAATCAATTCACTAATGGCCATACTTTCGATATCAATGTTTTGTTCCTTTATTATCTTTGAACGTTTTGAAATGATATCATCTGTCCCATTTTCACTACGTTCTAGCAATTCTTTTAACTCATTATCACGTAGCAAGGTTGAAAAGATGTTCTTTTCTACATAAGGAATTTGATGCTCTTTGAACCATGACTTCACTTTTCTACATGATGCACAACTTGGTGCAGTGTATATACGAATCATATCATCATCCTCCTTGCACCTTTATTATACTCCTTTTTATTATCCTTTACTATGACTTTTTTTGTTTTTTAAGATTGCATTTCATAATATAAAATTTTATAATTAAGTTTATATAACAAAGGAGTTCTAAAATATGAAGAAAATGTTAAGTGGAATTAAACCAACGGGAAGAATAACTCTTGGTAATTATATAGGGGCTATTAAGCCATTTGTAAGCTATCAAGATGAATATGAAATGTACATATTCATTGCAAACTTGCATTCAATGACGGTTTATCAACAACCAAAAGAATTACGTAAAAATACAAAAGATTTAATTGCTATTTATTTAGCAGCAGGTCTTGATCCTAAAAAAGTTACATTGTTTTTACAATCAGATGTTTTAGAACATGCACAACTTGGTTGGTATTTAGGATGTATGGTATCAATGGGTGAATTATCTAGAATGACGCAGTATAAAGATAAGGTAAGTAAAAATGAAAGTATTGGTGCTGGGATATTTAACTACCCATCATTAATGAGTGCTGATATTTTAATGTATGATCCTGACTTTGTTCCTGTCGGTGATGATCAAAAACAACATGTTGAATTAGCACGTGATGTTGCTGAACGATTTAATAGTCGTTATAGTGATACTTTTGTGATTCCAGAACCATTAACAGCTAAAGTTGGTGGGCGTATTATGGACTTACAAAACCCTACAAAGAAAATGTCTAAGTCTGAAGATAGTGAAAAAGGATGTATTTATATTTTAGATGATGTTGCCGTATCTAAGAAAAAGATTATGTCTGCGGTAACGGATAGTGATGGTATTATTGTTTTTGATCAAAAGAACAAACCAGGGATATCAAATCTATTATCAATTTATTCAATTTTATCAAATACTTCAATTGATGAACTTGTTTCTAAATATGAAGGAAAAGGATATGGTGAATTTAAAAAAGATCTTGCAAATGTATTAGAAGTAGAAATATTAAAGATTCAAGATGCTTACAATAATATTATTAATGGGAATTACATTGATCAAATATTAGAAGAAGGCGCTACTAAAGCTTCTTATATTGCTAGAAAGAAACTACGTAAAGTAGAGAAAAAAATTGGTATAACAAT
This sequence comes from uncultured Erysipelotrichales bacterium, assembly GCA_964369175.1. GTDB lineage: Bacteria > Bacillota_I > Bacilli_A > Erysipelotrichales > Coprobacillaceae > Tannockella. The sequence goes on from CAYJEM010000025.1 coordinate 17,346, forward strand.
AAAAAATAAATAGTTTCCTATTTATTTTCAATCAGGGTACAATAAAGCATTTCATGCAAAAAGGTGTACCCTTTTTCTATCTTCTTTTTTAGAGTAATATACCTACTAATTGGTCGCTCCCCATGAATTTGTAGTTGATTACATAAAGATATAAACTCATCATATTGATCTACATACATCTGATCAACTGTATTTTCTACATGTTGTTTTTTCATTCTTTCATAACGTGTAAGCCCATATTCCTTAGGTAAGCCTTCATCATACAACGTATATTGCAATGCTTGTTCCTGGAGGTCCTTTGCTTGTAAAATAATCTTATCACGACTTGTAAAATCACATACCCCACGGTAAATTAATTTTCCAAGAGCATCAAATTCTACTACTATACAACTCTTTTCATTACATAAAACAAGTCTTAATGAATAATATTGTTTATCCAAAATATTCATACAACCATATATAAAATCATAATATGTTTTTTCATCAACTTTTATTAATTGATAATCACTTATTTCTTCAATATCATCATACTCAATCCACTCATATGGCTCTAACAGTTCTTCGTCTTCTTGTACCCAATTTACTGTAATCATAATTTAACCCCCTAGTTATATATATGCATGTTTTTATATTTAATGTTTTGTTGTTCATTTTTTTTATATACGTTATAATAGTACCGAGGTGAAGATATGGATTTATTAATTAATATATTTGTATATAGTATACTTGGTGCAATCCAAGGATTTAGTGAACCAATACCAATATCAAGTAGTGGGCATTTAGTCATATTTCAAAGTCTTTTTGAAAAATTAGGAATCATGGTTCCTCAAATGAATGATATTACATTTGAAGTTATTGTTAATACTGGTTCATTATTTGCGATTATGTTCTATTATCGCCAAGATATTAAAAGATTATTCACAAGCTTTGTATCTTATATTGTTAAACCACAAACACGTAGAAAAGAAATAGCAAACTTTCGATATTGTATCTTATTAATTATTGCAACTATTCCAGCAGGAATTGCTGGAGTTGTCTTTGGTGATCAAATTGAAGCTGCATTTTCAAATCCAAAGCTTGTTGGTTGTAGTTTGCTTGTAACAGCAATATTCCTTCTATATGTGCATAAATTTGGATACCTTGGTAGCCGCGATGCTAAAAAATTAAACTTATTTGATGCTATTCGTATGGGATTATTTCAAGTGCTAGCCTTGCTTCCAGGAATTTCTAGAAGTGGTTCAACTATTTCCGGAGGAATGATTGGGGGGCTTGATCAAAAATCAGCACGAGATTTTTCATTCTTTATGTTTATGCCTGTAAGTTTAGGTGCTATTATTTTAAAGTTTGGTGATTTACTCGATTCTCCAACAATAGGTGAATTATGGTTACCATATTTATTTGCATTCTTTACAAGTGGTATTGTTACCTACTTAGCGTTACAGTTATTATTTAAAATACTACAAAAACGAAAGTTAAATATCTTTTCTATTTATTGTTTAAGTGTTGGTATTTTAACATTATTATTCTTATAAACAGAAAAAGCATATCGACGATATGCTTTTTTATTTACTTGCGATTACTTCTACTTCGATTAATGCACCTTTTGGAAGTCTAGCTACTTCTACAGCACTACGAGCTGGATATGGTTCAACAAAGTATGTAGCATAAATTTCATTTACTGCTACAAAATCATCCATATTATCTAAAAAAACAGTTGCTTTAACAACATTTTCAAATCCTAATCCTTGACTTTGTAGTAATGCTTTAACATTTTCTAAAACTTGAACAGTTTGTTCTTGTATTCCTACTTTCATTTCCCCAGTTACTGGATCTAGTGGAATTTGACCTGAAAAGAAATATAAATCGCCAATATTAACTCCTTGACTATATGGTCCAATAGCCCCAGGTGCTTTATCTGTTTTAACAATATTTTTCATTTTGTATCCTCCTCTTTAATAATAATAGTATACTATTTTTTTTAGTGAATATAAATTATTTTTTCTATAATTGAAAATTGTTTACTGTATTCTTATAATGGTATATGATAAAACGGTTGGAGGTACGTATGAAATTTAATCGATATACATTTACATTTAAAACATTCTATTTTGTATACCTTGGTGCTGTTGGGGCATTTGCACCATATATCAATGTATACTTAGAAAACAGTCGTGGACTTACTGGTTCACAAATTGGATTAATAACATCACTTAGTTTAATTCTTGGTGTATGTGTTATGCCATTATGGGGAATTATTGGTGACCGTACAAAAAAATATACTGCTCTTATTCAGTTTGCACTTTTAGCAGCAACCGTTGTTGTATACTTCTATTCATCATCAATGGTTTATTTAACAATTATATTAAGTGCTGTTGGACTTGAGGTATTACGTATTGGAATCATGCCATTATCAGATACAATAGCAACAAGTTACACTCAAAGAACAGGTACAAACTATGGCTCTATTCGCGCTATGGGCTCACTTGGATATATGGTGTTTGCGATGCTTGTTGGTTTTCTAGCTGATTCAATTGGTTTAGATGGTCCATTATTTGCAATCTATGGAGCATTACTAATTGGGAGTTTCATTATTTCATTTGGTTTCCCTAAGGAAAAAGCAGATAAAAAAGCATCAAAAGAAGAAAAAGCTTCAATATCAAAGCTTTTAAAAAATACAGATTACCGTTTCATATTACTTATTTCATTGCTTACTTCAGCAGTATTAGAAAGTGCTATGGTATTTGGTGGTAACCACCTTGTAAATACATTACAAGGGAGTGATTCAATGATTAGTTGGCTTACTTTTATTACGGTACTACCAGAAGTTGTATTTTTAGCAATTGCCTTGCGTGTAATCAAGAAAATAGGGTATAAGAACTTTTATATACTTGCTATTGCAAGTATGCTTGGACGTTTCTTAATTTATGCTTTTGTTCCTAGTTCAGCAGCCTTTTTAGCGGCATCAGTTGTTCACTGTTTAGGTGTTGCTTGTGTTTCAGTTGGAACCCTTACATACATTCAAAAAACAGTAAATCCGGCAATACTTGGTACTGCAATAACAATATTCAATGCTGTAATGGCTCTGATTCGAGCTATTCTAGGATATGTTTTTGGTTTTGTTTATGAGTACTCTACTAGCTATATTATCTTTTTAATAAGTGCTGTTTTTATTGGAATAGCGTTATTTTTGGTATTAACAACAAAGCATTTTAAAGCAGTTGAATAACTCCCGTTTTGGGAGTTTTTTTACAACGTTGTAATTAGTATGTTATAATAATAAAAAATAGATTTGTTTCTAGAAGCGTAAAACAAGGAGATAACTATGATTACTTCACAAATAACTAAGGAACAATTAATAGAATATCGAAAACTATATGATACCTATAAAAATCAATTATTTGAAAATAGAGTATCTGGAGATGTACTATTAAAGTATATTAAAGATAATTATTGTGTAAAAGAAGTATTTGATAAAACGATTTTGAATGTTATAACAGATAATATATTAATGAATGATATATACAAAGAAAAGCTACCTAAAGATAAATTACCAAACCCAAAGTGTTTTTATATTGAAGATGATAAAGAAATATTAGTAGGTATTGATACCATTACTGGATTTTTTTATGTTGAAGGAAGTTCTATGCTTTTTGATAAACTAAACGCTATAAGGGGTCTAGATAATAAAGACTTAACAAATTATGTTATCGTAGGCGAGTACATACAAGCTTTAATAAGATTTAATATGTTGAATCGTGTAATTCATAAAAAAGGAGCAAATAGGTGAAAAACCTAATTACTATTAATGGAACCATGGAAGTCGGAAAGACAACTGTATCATTAGATTTACAAAAGGTATTACCAAATAATATATTTCTTGATGGTGACTGGTGCTGAAATATGCAGCCATTTATTGTTAATGATGAAACAAAAGCTATGGTAGTAGATAATATTTGTCATTTGTTAAATAGCTATTTAAAATGTAATGTATATAAAAACATTGTATTTTGTTGGGTTATTGATGAACAAAATATACTAGATGAAATTACCTCCAAATTAAAATTATCTAATGTAAATGTAAGAGTTTTTACTTTAATGGCAAATAAAGACAGTCTAGTACATAGAATAGATAAAGATATAAAAGATGGTAAAAGATCTACGGATGTAATTAGTCGTTCAATAGCGAAACTTCAAAAATATAATACCTTAAACTCTACTAAAATAAATACGAATACAAAATCATTAAAAGATATTACTGTAGAAATTTTAAATCATTTAAATTGAAATCATTATCTAAGCAAGATAATAGAAAACAAATTAATAAAGATGATGTTTCTCTTATCTAGCTTTTGATGTTGTAGAAATAAATTATATAAAAGATATCTACCAAACAGTATATAGATATTCCATTAACTTAGGATATGGATTTAGCTCCTATTTCTAAGTTTTTTTATTATTTAATTTGATTATAAAAGAATATGAATATATAATAATAATAATATAAATAATACAATTAATATATAGAAAGGATGTAAAAGTATGAAACTATTAGTAGGTAGTAAAAGAGGACAACATTGGTATTTAACAGATGACTATATTGAAGTATTTGAAGGGTCAATGATTTTAAAGAAAGAAAAAAAATTTCTCATATTTTATTAGAGGACATAATGAATATTAAACTATTTTACACGGTACAAAACATTTTAGCACCAGGGGCTAGTGGTGTAAGTACAACAGATGTAGCGTATCCTCTGTATTTATGTGTTAAAACTAAAGATAATAAGTACACATTTGAGGCAAATAATAGTCATGAAAATGATTCGTTAGTACAAGCTATTACTATCTTAAAAAATAAAGGAATCGTGTTTCTTGATGAACATGATTTATTGAGTTGTTTGCAAAATAAAGAAGTACGTACATGGCAGTATATTCATAATATCGAAACAAAGTAAATATTAGTGTTTCTCTAGCAATCAGGGAATTAGCGAAGAACTAATTCCTTTTATTTATGTTGTGGCCAATAAATATCTACGATAAAAAAGAGTAGACCATAGTCTACTCAATTACACGAATTGTTACAATTCCTTCAATATTTTTTATTCCCTTTAATATTTCATCGCACACTACCCCATTTGTGTCGATTAATGTGTATGCATAATCACCCTTTGATTTATTAACCATGTTTTCAATATTTACATTATGACTTGCAAATAAAGTAGAGATACTTGCTAGCATATTTGGCACATTGCTGTTTATTATACAAATACGCGTCTTTGATTCTCTTGGTTGAATAACTTCTGGAAAGTTAACTGAATTTTTAATATTTCCATTTTCTAAATAATCTCGAAGTTGTTTTACAGCCATCTTAGCACAGTTATCTTCTGACTCTGGTGTTGAAGCCCCCAAGTGTGGTAATAATATAATATTATCCTTACCAACTAATTCAACCGCTGCAAAGTCACTAATATATTTACCAACCGTACCCTCTTCGATTGCTTTTAATAAATCTTGATTGTTTACTAGATCCCCCCTAGCAAAATTTAAAATCTTCACCCCTGGTTTCATTTTTGAAAAAGCTTCTTCATTCATGAACTCTTTTGTATCTTTGGTTGATGGCACATGTAGTGAAATATAATCACATTCCTTATAGATTGTATCTAAAGTTTGTCCATTTTTTACCCAACGTGACATCCCCCATGCCGCGTTAACTGATAGATATGGATCGTACCCCCATACTTCCATACCTAATTTTGTAGCCGCATTAGCAACTGCAACTCCGATTGCACCTAAACCAATAATACCTAATTTTTTTCCTTCAATTTCTGGTCCAACATAGTTTGCTTTTTGCTTTTCTGCTGTAGCTCCTATGTTTGTATCATGTCCTTGATTTTTTACCCATTCAATACTTTCAACAATCTTTCTTGAAGAAAGGAACAATGAACATAATACTAACTCTTTTACTGCATTGGCATTGGCCCCTGGTGTGTTAAATACAACAATACCATCTTTGCTACATTCATCTAATGGTATATTGTTTACACCAGCACCCGCTCTAGCTATTGCTTTTAGATTTTTTGGAAAATCATAATCATGTAAAGATGCTGATCTTACTAAAATTGCATCTTCATTCGTTAGCTCTTCATTATACGTATATTCATCAGTGAAACGTTTTGTTCCAACATCAGAAATCTTATTCATTAATTTTATATTGTACATAACAATTCCCCTATTTATTTTTTTGTTCAAATGCTTTACTAAACGCTACCAGTTTTTCTACCCCCGCAACTGGCATTGCATTATAGATTGAAGCACGAATTCCACCAACTGATCGATGTCCTTTTAAGTTTGTCATTGCAACTTGTTGACTTTCTTTAACAAACAAATCATCAAGCTCCTTTGATGGTGTTGTAAATGTCACGTTCATATTTGAACGATTTTCTGTATCACTGTGTAATGTATAAAAATCACTAGCTTCTAAATAATCATATAATAATGCAGCTTTATCGATGTTACGTTTATTCATGGCATCTAGCCCTCCATCATTATCAATCCACTCAAGTACTAGCCCTAACATATAGATTGCATATGCCGGTGGTGTATTATACATTGAATCATTTTCTAACATTGTCTTATATTCCATTAATACTGGTATATCCTTAACATTATCTTTAATAAATGATTTTTTAACAATAACTACCCCAAGTCCTGCAATACCCATATTTTTTTGTGCGCCAGCATAAATCATATCATATTTTGATACGTCAACTGGTTTAGATAAGATATTCGATGACATATCACAAATTAATGGAACACCATTAGTTTCAGGAATATAATCCCATTCTGTCCCATAAATCGTATTGTTTGCACAGTAGTGTACATAACTTGCATCTTCTGTAATATCCAACTCATCATTTCTTGGTATTCGTTTGTAGTTATCACCCTTACCGTCATAACTTACATGCACTTTCCCATACTTTGTTGCTTCTTGCATTGCTTTTTTTGAAAATGCTCCAGTTACTATATAGTTGGCACTTCCTTCCTTAATAAAATTCATAGGTATCATTGAAAATTGGAATGTCGCCCCCCCATGTAATAATAAAACTTCATAATCACTTGGTATATCCATAACCTTTTTTAATAAATTTTTCGTATTTTCAAATATTGTTAGATAAGCAGAGGATCTATGACTCATTTCCATTACACTCATACCTGTGTTTTGGTAATTTAACATCTCTGTTGCGGCTGTCTGTAATACTGCCTCTGGCAACATTGATGGTCCTGCTGAAAAATTAACAACTCTGTTTGTAACCATAACTAAATCCTCTTCTTTCATATTTTTAATGATTATATTGTATACAATTGTTTTTGTCTATAAATTTTGTTAAATTTTTATATTTTTTTGATATTTTTATTCAATATTTATCTTTTTCACAAATATATTTATTCAATATATACAAATGTATGCAAAAAAAGTAAGAGAATATACTTCTCTTACTTCATAGTTTCTTCATATATATCTTTAATATTTGTTCCAACATCACTTGGGTAGTGAGCATCACTTGCAGTAATCATTAAAACTCCTTTTTGTTTAAACAAAGAAAGTAATTCTTTACTTAACCCCATATCCTTATGCCCATAACGGTAAAAACATCCAGTATTGTTTTCAGCTAAAACATTATGTTTAATTAATAAATCAGCAATATGATTATACGTTGACTCCAAATTATATACTGGATAATAATTAAACATTTTTATCGTATCAACATGTGCTAGTTGACTAAATATGTCCGAAGTTATAACCTCTTCAATTAATTGATAATATCTTTTATAAATATAATCAACATCATATTTATCCCATAACAATTCTTTTGAAAACGACATATCATATAAAATGCCATCAATTGAATGAATTGCCCCTACTACAAAATCATATGGATACTGACTAATTATTTGTCTAATATACTTTTCATGTTGTGGTACATAACATACCTCTAAGCCAAAAGTCACTTCGACATCTAAATCTAACGCTTTTACTTCTTCAATAACCGCATGATAAGTAGAAAGTGGTTCTAACTTCTTTTTATCTAACCATTCCTTTTGGCATGGTATTCTTTTTAATTCCTCATAAATACACGCGAATTCTTCAAAGCGATGAGTATGATCCAATATTTGGATTTTTGATATCCCCATAACCTTTGCTTGTCTAACAAACTCTAATACATACTCTACGCTAATATCACCGTACTCTAAATGCATATGTCCATCTATCATATTAAATCCCCCCATTTAATTACTTATTATTTTAAATAAATATTTATATTAGTCAATCAATTTGTTTTATTAAGATGTATCAATAAATGAAAAAATAGTGTCCCAATACTTGTTATTATTGATGTTATGACTCCCTACATGACCTGCACCCTCAACTATATACAACTGCTTTTTGCCAAGATTACTTTGATATAACTTATAAACATTACTAAGTGGAACAACCTCATCATTTGTCCCATGGATAAATAATGTAGGTATATCATTTGTTGCTACATAGTGGCTTGGACCAATATGAATATTGGTTTCTAACAATGATGTTGAAAACCATTCTAAACTTGTTAATAACAAATCGTTTATAACAGAAAGATTATTTTGTACATGAAATGTAAAAATATCATAAATTGATGTAAAAGCACTATCTGAAATAATTACCTTTACACTACTCGAATACATATCACTACCATTTAAAATAGTTGATGCACCCATACTAACACCATATAAAACAATACTATCACAAGGATACTGACTTTCTATGTAGTTAGTCCATGCCACTATGTCTTTACTATCATGATTTCCAAATGTGGTAACATGACCCTCACTTTGACCATGCCCTTGTAAATCAACAACTAATACATTGTAATTTTGTTTATCAAACTCCGTGGTTGCAAAATCCATACTACCACTACTAGATTGATACCCGTGTACAATAATTACCCAGTTTAAACTCTGGTTATCAATCACATAGCTTGTAAGTTGTTTATTATTGTTTGTTAATTCTATTTTCGTCGCTTTCGTGTGTAAAATGCTTTCCTCAATATTTGTTGCTACTGGTACTATTTTTGGTTTTGGACTGTTAGTAAAAAATAAGACATAAAACAAATAGAGACTTATAGAAAGGATAAATATAAAACTCATTGATGTCATGTAAATTGTTGCTTGCAGTATTTTTTTAATAATATCACCCCTTTTTATTAGTATGTTCCGTTCTTATTTTTTTATTTTAGGTTTATTATTTTTATTTTTCTAGTATAATATGAAAAGATAGAGGTGATATAAATGGATGCTTTTTTTGATAAAATAAATAAATTATTTATAAATGGCATTATTGATGCCCTGATTTTAACTGCTATTGTTGGTATATGCCTACTTATCTGTTACTTTCTAACAAATAAGTTCATAAAAAAACGTTGGCCTAAAAGTATTCTTTCTTCAAAAAGAATTCAAAGGAAAATATTTATTGTAATACTTATCTTTGTATTTTTATTCCAAATACATTCAATGACAGCTGTTCTAGCTGCCTTACTTGCAAGTGGGGGTTTGCTTGCCGTAGTTATTGGTTTGGCTTCACAAGAAGCTGCTAGTGACCTAATTAATGGTATGATGATTATCATGTATCATCCTTATAACGTTGATGACTTTATTTTCCTACCAACTGAAAATGTACGTGGTAAAGTAATTATTATTACTGTTCGTCATACAATAATAGAAACCTTAGAAAAAACCCAAGTTATTATTCCAAATACAATTATGAATAAAACAATGATTGAAAACATATCGAATATTGCAACGAATAAAGCAAATCACTTATTTATATCAATTAGTTATGAAAGTGATATAAATAAAGCAATTACAATTATCCAAGAACTTGCAAGCACGCACCCTCTGACAATTGATAATCGTAGTCAAGAAGATATTTCATCAGGTGTCCCAGAAATTGAAGTTTTATGTGTTGATTTACAAGAGAATGGAATCTCACTTAGAGCAACAATTTTTACCCAAGATAACGCCACTGGATTTTCCATGATGTCAGATTTACGTATCCAAGTAAAACAAGCATTTGATAAAAACAATATAACAATTCCATATCCACAAGTTGTAGTCCACAATCAAAAATAGTTCATATTTAAGATATATACCATTGTTATAGTATACATTCACAAAGGAGAGATTATGAACAAATTAAAATATAAATTATATCAATTCATGCAAGGGCGTTAT
>CAYJEM010000026.1:0-3101 GCA_964369175.1 uncultured Erysipelotrichales bacterium
ATTAAAAAAGGAAACTAGTCTTGCTAGTTCCCTCTAAAATACTTTATTTGAATAGATGAATAACAAGCGATTTGTTTCGTTTTCAACATACTTGGTATCACCTGCTTGATCGATAGTCCATTGGGTTTCAATACTATATCCAGATTCTGTAGGAGTAACTGCAATTGCTACCATTTTACTTTCATCTGGCGTAAATGCAAAGAATAAATACGTTCTTGGCATTTCACTATAAATTGCTACCCTTTCCTCGACAGCATAAACAGCATCTAAAAACTTAACATCTTCAATTCCATAAAACTCTTGTGCTACAGCTAGTGCCTCACTAGCCATCATACGTATTTGTTCATCATTACTTGTGACAAATGCAGTATTTCCAGTAGCTTGTGGTAACACATCATATATTGATGTATTTTCATCACTACTTGATTCTTGTGTTTTAATTTTATTAATGTATTCTTGTACTGCTTTTTGATTTTCTGAAAAATTACTATCACTGCTCTTATATACATCTAATTGTGTAGCAAAGTTTGCATAATCAAAAGCCGGTGCTTGTTGCATGTGAGATAGAATTAATTGAACTGCAAAGAAGCCAATAATTAGGCTTCCTACTATCAAAATAGTATTACGCAGTCGCTTTTGTGTTGTATTCATACTTTATTGATTTTTCTGTTTCAATATCAAAGAAATGTAATTTCGTATTTTCGATTACTAATTCATATGGTTTATCTACTTCTACATCATTACGTGCTGAGATAGTTGATACAAAGAAGTTTCCTGGCTCTGGTTCGAAGAATACACTAATGCTATCTCCTAAATATTCAACATTTATTGGCGTAACTGTAATTGTCGCTTTTGGATACGTATCTTTATATAAATTTCCATCACTAATTGCATGAGAACGAACTCCAAGTGTGATTTCTTTTCCACTATATCCTTGTGTTTCTAAAATCTTTTTATCTGCCTCGCTTACATCAATAGTAAATCCTGAACATGAGAATTTTCCATCTTTATAAGTACCATTAATCATATTCATTGGTGGTTGACCAATAAATGTTGCAACAAACTTATTAATTGGATTTGTATATAACTCTCTTGGTGAACCAATTTGTTGAATTTCACCCATTGACATAACTACAATACGGTCAGCCATTGTCATCGCTTCAACTTGGTCATGTGTTACATAAATAGTAACAACCCCTTTTTCACGATGTAATCTTGCGATTTCTGTTCTTGTAGATGTACGTAATTTTGCATCTAAGTTACTTAATGGTTCATCCATTAAGAATAATTTTGGTTTACGAATCATAGCACGACCAAGAGCAACACGTTGTCTTTGTCCACCAGATAAGTTTTTAGGTAAACGTTCTAAATATTCCTCAAGTCCTAAATCAACCGATACATTATCTACTGCTTCTTTGATTTCAGCTTTTGGATACTTACGTAACTTTAAACCATATCCAATATTTTCTGATACTTTCATATGTGGATAAAGGGCATAACTTTGGAATACCATCGCAATATCGCGTTCTTTTGAACTTAAATCATTGGCAAGTACACCATCAATCCATAGCTCTCCTTCACTAATATCTTCTAATCCAGCAATCATACGTAATGTTGTACTTTTACCACATCCAGAAGGTCCTACGAAAACGATGAATTCCCCTTCTTCAATTTCAAGATTGAATTCTTTTACAGAATACTCAGGATTCCCTGGGTATATTTTTCTTACATTTTTCAGTACTATTTTTTTCATATTATCCTTTTACTCCTCCTTCTGTTAGTCCACCAACAATATATTTTTGGAACTTATAGAATAGTAAGATTGCTGGTATTGCGATAAGAATTGACCCTGCTGCAAATAAGTTGTATGACGAATTTGTTGGGTCTGAAATTAAACCATTTAAACCTAGTGCTAATGTTTTATCTGCTGAACTTGCACTTGCAACTAAGAAGTTTGGCATTACTACATCTCCAATTGGTGCTAAGAATGTAAATAAAGCCGTAACTGCAATCATTGGTTTTACCAATGGTATTAATATTTGTTTGAATACTTGGAAATGTGTTGCTCCATCAATTTTTGCGGATTCATCTAGCTCTCTTGGAATAGAGTCGTAGTATCCTTTCATTAATAGCGTATTCATTGGTATTGCTCCAACTGCATAGATTAATGTCAAAAACATGTATGTATACATTGTCGCATTATCTGATGAATAAATACCAAGTGATTGAGCAATCGCATATAATGCGATTAATGTACTACCACTAGGAATAATTTGTATAACTAATAATAATGTTAGCGTAACTTTCTTTCCATTAAAACGATATCTTGAATAAATATACCCCATTACGGTAATTATTGCAGTCGCTATGATCATCGCTGCAACTGATACGCCAAATGTATTTACATACCAACGAATATATTCTGTTTCTTCAAATAATCTTTTGAAGTTATCCACCAAACTGAAATTTTCAGGTATTAGAGATGTTGAATAAAGTGAGTTTGATGTATTAAATGCGCTCATCATTGTCACAAATAATGGGAATAAAATTAATATAGCCATAGTAATTAATACTGCATAAATCGCTGCAAGCATCAATCTTTTACGTAATTTACCTTTATTCATACTATACTTCCTCCCTTTTGAATGCACCAGTCTTAATCCATGACCATAACACGACTGAAGATACGATTACCGATGTAATCAGTGTAAATACTGCTGCTGTAGAGAACTCAGCATCAAGCATTAATTGGTATCCCATTGATGCAATTGTTTCAAGTGGACCATAAGTTGATCCTATATCTTTTACAACTGATCCAGTTAATAAGTAAATTATTACTACGTTGTTAAACTGGAATGTAAACTGTGTTATCATCGTTGGTGCCGCACTAGCCATGACTATTGGGAATGTAATATCCCAGAAGTTTGACCAAGGATTTCCACCATCGATATTTGCTGCCTCGTATAAATCTGCTGGAATTGTTTGTAAAATACCAGTAACTAATACATAGATATACGGGAATCCAAGCCATCCTTGGATTAATATAATTACTACTTTTGCAATATTTGGATCCACTAAAAATGGAATTGCTGTATTGATAT
>CAYJEM010000026.1:3201-26500 GCA_964369175.1 uncultured Erysipelotrichales bacterium
ATTACTACTTTTGCAATATTTGGATCCACTAAAAATGGAATTGCTGTATTGATATCATATTCTGCACCTGTGAAAAATGGAATTACAATCGTATTCATAGTTCCTACACGTGAGAAGAAAATTTGGAATACCAAAATCGTTAAAAATGCTGGTACTGCCCAAGGTAATAAGAAAATACTTCTAAAGAACTTCTTCCCTTTAATATCTTTATTATTACATAGTACTGCTAAAAGTGTACCTAAAACTAATACTAACATTGTAGCAGAGAATGTCCAAATTAGTGTCCATGAAATTGTTTCTGTGAATACTGCTGACAGTCGCGGATCACTAAATAAATTTGTGAAGTTTGTTAACCCTTCCCACTCTAATAAAAACGCTGGTGGTAAAACAGGTGTTTTATAATTTGTAAATGCAATTAAGATAGATACAATTGCTGGTACAAACAAGAATAAAAACATAAGTATAAACATCGGTCCAACAATCGCTTGAGGCACGATTTCCGGTGCCAATACTTTTGCTTTCTCTTTTAATGATAATACAACTTCACCATTATCAATTGTTTTTTTAACATTTTTTGCATCGCGTGCAAATGCATAGCTTCCTGCTACAAATGCAACTAAAATCGCTGCTGAAAATACAAGTCCTACTAAAATCAAAAATGAATCATCTACAAATGGTTCTGTTCCTAGCGTTGTAGTTCCTGCATATTCCCCTGTCGTATGTGTTATAAAACCGCTTAAAATTTGTGGTATTAATGTTGTTATTGCCGCAAGCCATATAATGGCAGTATATGCAAAACCAAAAATTGCCGCTTTATATCTCTTTAATATAAAATGCCCACTACCTGGTACTAAAAACGATAACCAAAATATCCCTTTATCATTCATCCCTACATCTCCTTTCAAAAAAACAAGGTACATTAGCACTTTAGTAACTAGTGTACCTTATTAACTAATTTTTTAGTTATTCCATTGATGCAATATCTTGGTCAATAACTGTTTTTGCTGCTTCTAATGAAGGTTGTACATCCCCACCATTAGCGATTTGTTTTAAAGCATCTGCCATTGGTACCCATACTTTTCCAAATGCTGGATCATTAGGCATTGAAGTTGCTGATTCTGTTGCTTTTAAGACTACTGAAGCAAGAGAACCATCTTCATACACTACTTCTGTATGTGGATTTACTTCTTTAGTTGTTTCGTGCCATTTAGTTGCCCAATCTTTTGTTGCAACAAATTCTACGAATTTTTGTGCTTCTTCTGCTTCTGCACTATATGCATTAACTGCTAAACCTTTTGTTCCTGCTAAAGGTTTGTATTCATTTGTTCCATCCCATGAAGGAATTACCATATATCCTAGTTTATCCCCAGTTAAACCAGCTTTTTCAAAGTCAGCAACTTTCCAAGGACCATCAATAATATATGATTTTCTACCATTTACAAAGTCATCAATCATTACTTCATATCCTGAAGTTTCTTCTTTAAGTGCTACCCAAGTTGAATCTCCTGAAGCATATAATTTTTTAATTGCTTCTCCAGCTACTACTGAACCTTCGTTTGCAAGTCCGATTTCCTCTACATTTGTGTTATCATCACCAAAGATATATCCTCCATTTGAGTAGAACATACCTGCAGTTACATAGAAATCAGTCCATTTTGCTGCAAACTCAGTTGCACTTAATTCTGATAATGTTGCTGGTTCTTCTGTTGTTACATTTTTATTATAGAATAATAATGTAGTATCTGTACTCATTGGTACCATATAGTTACTTCCATCAAAGCTTGCTGCAGTTTGTGCAGTTTCTGTATATTTAGAAATATCTGCTGTAATTGGTGCAATTAATTTTTGTTGAGATAAATCTCCAATTCTATCATTTGGAACCATAAATACGTCTGTTGTGTTCCCTTTTTTTGTTGCAAGTGAATCTACAATGTCAAACATCCCAGCTTCTACGAACTCAACATCAATGTCAGGGTTCGCTGCTTCAAACTCAGCTTCTACTGCATTGTAGAATTCCATTTGATTTTCTTCTGCTTGTACTTGTAATACTTTCTTTCCACCAGTGTCTCCACCTTCAGATCCTCCTGATGAACAACCTGTTAACAATAATGTTAACGCTGCTATTGACGCTACAACTTTTTTCATTAAATTTTCCTCCTTTGTATGCGTTCATTTGTTTGGTGGCATCCCTATTTCCACCACCGACTACTTCATTATACCCTATGAAAACGTTTTTTGCAAACGTTTTCATAGAAAAAAATAAAAAATATTGTTTAATTGTATAAACAATATTAATTGTGTACATATACACTTGATATATACCACGTTTTTTTAATTACACCTTATTATTAAATTTATAATTTTATCATAATTGATTCATATGGTTTTAATACAACTGTTTTTCCTTTTATATTAGGCAGCTTATGGGTTGATAGAAGTACTTCTCCTTTTATCTCACAATCATATTCAAACATCGTATTTTTATTTGACATATTACATATTATTAAATATGTGTTGTTTTCTGTTACTCTTGTATAAGCATAAATATATTTATCATCTGGTTGTATTAAATTACATTTAGCATGGATTAAGTCCTTATATTCTTTACGTATTGAGATTAGCTTTTTGTAGAAGTTATAAACTGAATCTTCGTCATCAAGTTGTGCTGATACATTGATTTCTTTATAATTTTCGTTTACTTTCATCCATGGTGAAGTTGTAGAAAAACCTGCATATTGTTCATCATTCCACTGCATTGGTGTTCTCGAATTTGCACGTGTTGTCATGTATGCAATATTCATCGCTTCTTTCGGTGTTTTTCCTTTTTTAATATTTTCATAGTATCTAATTACTGTTGGCTGTTCAAGATATTCTTCAATTTCATCAACATGAACATTTGTCATTCCTATTTCTTGTCCTTGGTAAATAAACGGTGTTCCTTTTTGCATAAAATACATTAATGCTAGTGTTTTACAACTTTCTTTCCAATATTCTTTATCATTACCCCATGTTGTTATTACTCTTGGCAAATCATGGTTTTCAATATATAGTGCATTCCATCCAACACCTTCAAGTGATTGTTGCCATGCATCTAATGTTTTCTTCAGTGCAACTAAGTCAAGTTGACTAGTTTCTTCATTCCATAATTTTAAATGTTGGAATTGGAAAATCATATCAAAATGTCCGTTTTCTTTACCAGACCACAAATGAGCATCTTGAGGTTCTACCCCATTAGCTTCTCCAACCGTCATAATATCGTACTTAGAAAATGTTTTTTTTCTTAGTTCTTGCAACAACTCATCAATACCTGGATAATTCATCATTTTATCAAAGCAAGGAACATACTTTAGCCCTTTTGGATTATCCATGTCTTCAAATGTTAAATCTTTTTTGATATGAGATATTGCATCGACTCTAAATCCATCAATATCTTGATCTAGCCACCAGTTTACTGTATCGTATAATGCATTTTTCACTTCTGGATTTTCCCAATTCAAATCTGGTTGCTTTTTATCGAAAATATGTAAGTAATATTCATCACTTGCTTCATCATATTGCCATGCACTTCCTTCAAAAATACTTTCCCAGTTATTTGGTGCTTTACCATCTTTTCCTTTTTTCCAAATATACCAGTCTCTTTTTGGACTATCCTTTGCACTTATTGATTCGACAAACCAAGCATGCTCATCAGAAGTGTGGTTAATAACTAAATCAATAATAATCTTCATACCACGTTTATGAACTTCATCTATTAATTTTTTACAATCTTCCATTGTACCAAATTCATCATTAATATCTTGATAATCACTAATATCATATCCATTGTCTGCATTTGGTGATTTAAAAAATGGAGATACCCAAATAACGTCAATTCCTAAATCTCTTAAATAATCCAATTTTTTAATTATTCCTGGAATATCCCCAATTCCATCGTTGTTACTGTCATTGAAGCTTCTAGGGTATACTTGATAACAAACTGCACTTTCTTTCCAACTATTCTTCATATTTACTCTCCTAATATTGTTTATAATAGTATTATATTACTGTATATGTTACAATACTACTACATTACTATCGTGGAATAACACAATTTTATCTTTATGGAGGATATATGAAAGAAATATTAAAACGTGGAAGTTTTCAATTTCCATTTCAAAACTATAATCATACATATAATTCAAATCAATTCATTGTTTCAGCCCACTGGCATGATGAGGTGGAAATTCTTTATGTTACTAAGGGTACTATTGATTTATTAATTGATGAAACAATTTATACAGTTAATGCAGGAGATATCTATTTTATCAATTCAGGTGTTATGCATCAAATGACAGCTGGAAGCGATGGTGTTAAGTTCATTGCTTACATCTTCCCTTTAGAATACCTAAGTTTTGATGTTGAAGACTATACCCAACAACAAATTATTACGCCTCTTATAAACAAGGAACTTTTATTTCCAACAAAGCTTATGCACCTAACGGCATACACCCCTATAAAAAATCATATTATTGATTTAGCTATGACAGACACTACGCGTAACACTGGTTATCAGTTGACTACGAAAGTAGCACTATACTCAATAATTAATATTCTATACATCGAAAAATTATTTATTAATTCAAAAAAGAGTTACTCACTTAGTACAAATAAGAAGATTGTATCATACTTGAATCAGCACTATATTGATTCGATTACTTTGGAAGACATCTCAAATCATGTAAGTGTGTCAACAAATTATTTTTGTCGTTACTTTAAACAGCAATTTGGTAAAACTTTAATTGAATATATCAACTTTTTACGTATTGAAAAAGCGTGTATTTTACTTGAATCTGAAGATTTGCCAATCGTAGATATCGCTATGGATGTTGGATTCAATAATATTAGCTACTTTAATCGTCAGTTTAAATCAATCATGAATACAACACCTAAATTATATCGAAGTCAAAAAAAAGAAGCACAAACCTGAGTTTGTACTTCAAATTTAAATAGACATTATTACTATTCCACCAGGAAGTAATTTATTACCTTCTACTTTTCTTGTAAATAATTGTTGGTTATTTGGTATTTCTACCTCTTCATTGCTACCATTGATAATTACTTTAATAGCATTATCTTTACAATATTCGATTACTCGATTATTGTAATTGTATTCAAAAGAGATATTTTGGCTAGTAAATGCTGGCATATTTTTACGTAAATGAATTAATTGTTTAAATTGTTCAATATCATTTTGATATTTCCCTTTTTCAATTTCATTCCAAGGCATGCAAGCACGACAAAGCGGATCGTGGGCACCATCCATTATAATTTCGCTACCGTAATATACACTTACACTTCCTGCCATTGTAAATAATAAAGCCATCTGTTGATAATAGACATCTTTATCATGATTTACACGATAATATAATCTTTCCGTATCATGCGAATCTAACATATTAAACAGTACTTCATTGGTTTGTCTCATATATCGTTGATAACATGTATTTACATCATGCTCTAGTTGTTTTGTTGTAGCATTTGGGTTTCTCCAAAAGTCATCAATTGCATTTGTTAGTGGATAATTCATAACAGCATCAAACTCATCTCCTAACAACCAATTAATTGAGTCATGCCATATTTCTCCTAATATGTAAATATCTGGTTTTAGTGCACGGCATCGCTTTTGTATGACTTTACATAATTCATGCGATATTTCATTAGCAACATCTAAACGCCACCCATCAATATCATATTCTTTGATCCAGTATTCACAAATAGATGCAATGTATTCAATTACTTCAGGATTATTTGTATTAAGTTTTGGCATATTCGCAGTAAATGCAAATGAATAAAACTCATTATCTCTTGTGTGTCCTTTATAAGGATCAATTGGCCACTGATTAACCATAAACCAATCATAATATTTTGAATCTTTTCCTTTTTCTAAAACCTCTTTCCATAATGGAAATTCACTTCCACTATGGTTAAATACTCCATCTAGCATGATTTTTATACCACGTTTATGTGATTCTTCTACTAGTTTCTTAAATGTTTCTTTATCTCCAAACCCTGGATCAATATCAAAGTAATCAATAGTATCATATTTATGTGACGACATAGCTGTAAATATTGGATTTAAATAAATACCATTAACACCTAAATCACTTAAGTAATCTAAGCGATTAATGATCCCTTGCAAGTCACCACCATAAATGTCTTCATTTGATGGTTTACGACTTGCCCAAGGCAAGGCAATATCTTGATTAATATTAAAATTCCCTCGTTCAAAACGATCTGGAAAAATTTGATACCATACAGTATTTGCAACCCATTTAGGGGTTGTTTTTACATCAATCTCATTTAGCCAAGGCATCATAAAACTTTGAATTTTTCTACCTGGTATCTCACTTTCTTCTTTTGTCATAAAACCATTTTCATAGAAAAGCGTTGACTCTTCTCCAGCAAATAATTCAAAATGATATTTTAAACGTTTGAATTTTGGTGTAATTTGAATTGTCCAAATTTTATGGAATTGAAGTTCACAAACATCTACAATCTCAGACTTAACACCAGCCCAAGTCCAATTTCCACCCATTATTCCATTTTCATAAGGATCTCCATGATAAATATTTACTGCAGTAATATCATATCCAGTTTTTAAACGTATTTCTAAAGTATCTTTGTCCAGAGGATAACACCAGTTATCACTTGTACGATGGTATATACTTGCGTATTCCATTACCTTTTCCTCCTATGCACGTTTTGTCTTAATTGCTAATTCTTTGATGTATTTAACTTTTTTATTAAAGTTTGCAAAGTCTTCTAGCTTCCACTCCCAGTTTGGTGTTCCTATTGTACCTGGGGTATTTAGTCTTGCCTTGTCATCTAATCCAAGAATATCTTGAATTGGTAAAACAACTAAATCAGCAACACTATCCATGCATGAATGAATAATACGATTTGTTATTCTTCCTTCATCATATTTTGTAAACTGTTTTCTAATTTTTCTTTTTTCAGATGTTGATAAATCTTTATACCACCCAACAATTGTTTGATTGTCATGTGTACCAGTATATACAATTGTATTTTTCTTTTCTTTAAAGTCATTATTTGTTTCATTTGGATCCAATTCAAATTGTACAATTTTCATTCCACTTAAATCATAATGATCACGTAACTCTAATACTTCTGGTCGTAAATCCCCTAAGTCTTCAGCAACAATTTCAATTTTTGGAAGTTTCTTATATATTGTGTCAAATAATGCATATCCTGGAGCTTCTATCCATTCGCCTTCAATTGCAGTAGGACAACTTGCTGGTATTTTCCAATATGTATCAAATGCCCTAAAGTGATCTATACGTACAACATCATATATTTTATCACTCCATGTTAGTCTATCAATCCAAAATTGGAAGTCATTTTTTTCAAGATAATCCCAATCATACAATGGATTTCCCCATCTTTGTCCAGTTTCACTAAAGTAATCAGGTGGTACCCCTGCAATAAATGTTGGATGCGATTTATCATCTAATAAGAAACATTCTTTACTTTGCCACACATCAGCAGAATCAATACCCACATATATTGGTATATCTCCTAAGATTCGTATCCCTTTTTTATTTGCATAGTCTTTTAATTTAAACCATTGTTTATAAAACATAAACTGTACAAATTTTTCATACTCGATAGCGCTTTCATATTCATCCAAATTAAATTCTTGGTTGTCAATCCAAGTTTTTTGTTCTTCTGGCCAATCTAACCAGCATTGTAAATCATTTTCTTTTTTTAATGTTATAAATGTTGCATATGTTTCAACCCAACTATTCTTTAATGCAAAATCATTCATTTCTTTTGTAAGTCTTGTATTTGCTTTTACACGTTTAAATGCTAACTTTAAATACCTATTTTTAATACGTCTTGCTGTTTCGTAGTCAACAGTACTTTCATATACTGCTTTGTCTGTTACTTCATCTTTTGAAAGTAAGTTTAATTTTACTAATTCATCAATTGCAATATATACTTCATCACCTGCATAAGACGAATACGGCTGGTATGGGGAATTCCCATAACCAACCGGATTCAATGGTAATATTTGCCAAAGTTTAAAACTGTTTTTTTCCAACTTGTCCACAAACTGATAAGCAGCTTTACCAAAATCTCCTATACAAAATTTTCCAGGTAGTGATGAAATAGGTGCAAGTATCCCAACTTGTCTCATATCTATTTCCTCGTTTATCTTTCTATTTTAATTTCCAAACATCATCATTGTATTGTGCAATCGTACGATCACTTGTAAAGAATCCAGCTTTAGCAGTATTTACTAATGACATTTTTAACCATTTTTGTCTATCTTCATAATCTGCAAATACTTTTTCTTTTTCAGTAATATATTCTTTCACATCTAATAATGTCATGAACCAATCTTTGTTAATTAACTCATTGTGTAGTCTTTCTAGGTTTTCAATGTTTCCTACAGCAACTACTTCTTTGCTTGTAATAAAGTCAATCATTGCTTTAATTTCTTTATCTTCATCATAGTATTCTTTAGCAACATATCCTTGAGTATTGTATAACTCAATAACTTCTTCACTTGTTTTACCAAATGTGTAGATATTATCTTCTCCTACCAATTCACCAATTTCTACGTTTGCTCCATCAGCAGTTCCTAAAGTAATAGCACCATTTAACATGAATTTCATGTTTCCAGTTCCACTAGCCTCTTTACTTGCAAGTGATATTTGTTCTGATACATCACATGCAGGAATTAATTTTTCTGCTTTTGATACATTATAGTTTTCTACTACAACTAATTTCATATGTTTTGAAACTGTAGCATCTTTATCAATGATTTCTTGCATACATAATAGTAAATGTATAATATCTTTTGCGATTGTATATGCTGGGGCAGCTTTAGCTCCAAAGATGAATGTTAAAGGTCTTGTTGGTACATTTCCTTTTTTTATTTCTAAATACTTGTATATGATATACAATGCATTCATTTGTTGTCTTTTGTATTCATGCAATCTTTTAATTTGAATATCATAGATTGAATGATCATCAATTTCTATTCCTTGTACTTCTTTTAAGAAATCTTTTAATTGTGTTTTCTTTGTTTGTTTAATTTGATCTAACATAGATAATACTTCTTTATCATCTTTATATGCTAGCAATTTTTCTAACTCACTTGCATCTTTTTTATATCCTTCACCAATTGTTTTATCTAAGAAAGATGTAAGTTCATGATTACAGTGCATTAACCATCTTCTAAAAGTTATTCCGTTTGTCTTATTATTAAAACGCTCAGGATATATTTTATAGAATGCATTTAACTCTGTATCTTTAAGAATTTCAGTATGCAATGCAGCAACACCATTTACACTATATCCAAAGTGAATATCCATATGTGCCATATGTACACGATTATCTTTATCGATAATTTGTACTGCTTCATCAGTGTATTTCATTCGTACACGCATATCTAATGCTTCGATGATTGTTACTAAATGAGGTACAACTTCTTGTAAATATGACATTGGCCATTTTTCTAATGCTTCTGCTAGAATTGTATGATTTGTATATGCACAAGTTTTACTTACAATATCAATTGCTTGGTGCATATGAATTCCTTCTTCCATTAATAGACGAATTAATTCTGGAATAATTAATGATGGATGTGTATCGTTAATTTGGATAGTTACATGATCATATAATTTTGTAATATCTAAACCTTGATTTTTTACATCTTGTAAAATATACTGTGCCCCATTACTTACCATAAAATATTGTTGGTAAATACGTAATAAGTGTCCTTCTCGTGTTGAATCATCTGGGTATAAGAATAAAGTTAAGTTTTTTTGAATGTTCTTTTGGTCAAATGAAATACCATCTTGTACTAAACTTTCATCTAAACCAACAATATCAAATAAATGTAATTTATTTACTCCGCTTTCATATCCAACAACATCAATATCATATAACACTGATTGTAAAGAGAAATCTTTAAATGGAACTGTAAATGTTTCTTTTTGTTTTACTAACCAACCTTCGTTTTCAATCCATTCATTTGGTGTTTCTTTTTGTAAGTTATTTTCAAATTTTTGCTTAAATAGACCTAAATGATAGTTTAACCCAATACCGTCTCCTTCTAATCCTAGAGTAGCAATTGAATCTAAGAAACATGCAGCAAGTCTACCAAGTCCACCATTACCAAGTGATGGTTCTGGCTCTACTTCTTCAATATTTGCTAGTGTTTTACCATATTTAGAGAACACTTGATTTACTTCTTCATAGATTCCTAAATTGATTAAGTTGTTTGATAATAATTTACCAATTAAGAACTCTGCAGATACATAATATAATTTTTTATTACTTTTGTTTTTTTTCTTTCCTGCTAATTCTTTTTTTACATAATCTAATAATCCATAATAAAGTTCTGCATCACTGCAGTCAACAATATCTTTTTGATATTTATAATTCATAATTGTTTGTAATGTTTTTTCCATGTTATTAATCTCCTGTCACAAGTAGAATACCATAGGAAAACGTTTTCTGCAAGTCATAACTGACATTTTTTTATTTTTTTAAAACGTTTTCTACTATAATAAAATTACTTTTCATATTTTTATCTATCGCACTACTTCCAAATATTCCATAAAATGTCCCAGTATGGCCGCTAGCTCTATGACTGTTTAAAAAGTCTCCAGTTACACTTTGTGTAGCAATGTAGGTATCTTTTTTAAACCCATAACTGAAAGTGTATTTAAAATCATTTACTTCTATTTTAAAATATTTTGGATTTTTTTTAACAATAAATGTTTGCACTACAGTAGCGTTTCCATTTCTATTTACTATTATACTTATTTCATTATTTTTGATTTGTATTGCAATGTAGTTATTATAATTAATATATGCACAAACTCCATATATAGTATTATCTTCTACACTTAGACTTGTCTCAAACACTTGGTTCCACGATGTTTGCCGTATCCCTACCCAAGTTTTCACTTCGTCTTTAGACAACTGTGTATCAAATAAAGCAATCGATAATCCTTTATCTATTTTACAAAGTGTATTTATATCACTTCTTATAGAAACTATTTCTTGTGGTATTTGATATTCAAATGTATATGTATTTTTATCTTTTTTATTTTGTTTATTTTGGTAACTTGCTAGTGGATATGTTTGTTCTATTTTTCCTGTTAGTGGACTTATTGTTGGTGACAAATCATCAGACCATTCCACTGGAGCAAGAAATGTTTCTCTGCCTAAATTAGTTAGATGAGATCCTTCAACCCCTTCAATTGGCTCAATAAATTCACCTCTTGGTCTAACTCCTAAACATACAATATACCAATCACCATTTGGTGTTTCAACAAAATCACCATGACCAACATTTTGAATTGGATATGTTTTCGAAAGGTGTTTATGTGATAAAATTGGATTTCTTGGCGAACCAATATAAGGTCCATAAATGTTCTTGGATCTTGCCATTGTTAGCGTGTGAAAGTGTCCTGTGCCACCTTCTGCTACTAATAAATAATAATATTCATTGCGTTTATATATATGTGGACCCTCTGGGTATTGTCCTCCCGTTCCACTCCATAAATATACTTTTTCACCAATTACTTTTAAGCTTTTAATATTAAATTCTTGAATCCATATTGTAGCATCACTTGTTCCTACTTGATGTTCTAATTGAACATTTCCATGGATGTAGCATTTATCATCATCATCAAAAAATAATGAACTGTCGATGCCAGGAACATCATCTAAATAACATACATCTGACCAAGGTCCACTTGGATCACACGCAGATATAATAAAATTATACTTTAGACTTGGCCAAGTTTTTCCTACACATGTCGATATAATATAAAAGGTCCCTTTATGATAACGGATTGTACATGCTTGTACTCCACCAGATATGTTAACATCAAGATTTAATCCTTGCGATTTTCTATCAATAGCATTTCCTATTTGTTTCCAGTTTACTAAGTCTTCGCTATGCCATACCGGTATAGCTGGAAAATATTCAAAACTTGAATTTACCATGTAATAGTCATTTCCAACTCGACATATTGAAGGGTCAGGATAAAAGCCTTCAATGATTGGATTTGTAAATTGTTCTTTCATTTTCATTACTCCATTTCATTTATAATATCAATATTTGTACAAAACCAAATATCTTTTTTTGAACTTATCATTTTGCATATTTTTTCAATATGCTCCCAATTATTATCAACATCAAATTCATAGCTATGTCCCCATATATAAAGAAGGCTTGGTCTGTTAAAATCAGTAGTAATGAATTTTTCAATTATATCAAATATATTATCATCATTATGATGTGCTGTTGGTTTCCATCTATATACGTTTGTAGGTAGCGTGTAACTTGTGCTTATTTCTACTGTTCTGCCATATTTAATACCACATTCTTTCATTATTGAAATCATTTCTTCATCAACAGTTCCAAAAGGGTATGCCATACCTTTTACATCAATATTTAAAAGTTTATCCAACTTATTTTTACCATAATAAATTTGATGTTGCTTTTCTATTGATTCTAAATTACTAATATCTGGATGATACAAACCATGATTTGCGATTTCATGACCTTTATAAAGGGATAACACATCAGCTTTTTTAATTCTTTGGACTTTAATCCCCGATGTTTGCCAATATGTTTCTTCATCCAATAGTCCATAGTTCAAATTGAAAGTGCATTTAATCCCGTATTTGTTAAATATCTCTACTAGCCGTTTGTCTTGCATCACACCATCATCATAACTAAACGTTACTGCTTTGCATAATCCGTTTTTATACGTTTTTTTCATAATTATTTATTAAAGAAGCATAGTGCTTTATCATTAAATTCTGGCATATCTTCGTGACCATAATCCGGGTATACAAACAGTGATTTTGTTGTTTTCAAATTATTATAAATAGCCATCTGTGTATATGGTGGACAGATATCATCTAGGTAACCTAAACCAAAAAACACATCTGCTTTTACCATAGATGCAAAGTTATGTGCATCTATATAACCTAATGTTTCAAATACCTCATCTTCAGTTTCATGTAATGGATCAAATAAACGAAAATAATCCATTATACGGTTTTGTTCGCGACCAGCACCTAGTTGCCATGTTTTTTTATAATCTGATAAAAATGGATTTTGTATTGCTATTTTGCTAACAGTTGGAACAAGTGCTCCACATATTAGAGCTAGTCCTCCACCTTGCGATAATCCCATTGTATATAAATTACTTATATTTTCAATTGTCTTAATAATTTTGCTTAAAATAACCATATCTAAAAACACATAACGATAATATAAGTTATTCTTTCCTTCACTAAGCCCTTTGATTACATGTCCATATATCGTACACCCTTCAAATGATACTAAATCCTGTGACAATCCACCTTGCCCACGGCAATCCATTGAAAACACACTGTATCCTTGGCTTGCATAAACTAGTTTTTCACTCCATGATCCACTATGATACATATACCCGTGAAATTGCATTATTGCAGTATTTTTTTTGTTATTTAGTGGCTTTACGTATTTTGCATGAATTTTTGAGCCATCTATTCCCCTAAAATATAGATGATAACACTCTACACCTTTGTACTGATATTTAGCAGGAACTAATTCTACTTGAAAGTCATGACCCTCAAGTGAATGTAGTGCATTAGCCCAGTATTCATTAAAATCTTTAGGTTTAATGTTTGTTCCTTTGTAGTTTTGTAAGTCTTTTGACAAATGTTTCATATAATTCCTCCACTTCTTATGTTTATAGTATCATTGACGGAAAACGTTTTCAATTATTATTTTCAAATTTATGAAACTATACGTTTTTTTATTGTTATACAATTATTGTTTGATATAATGTAGTAGCTTTTAAACAATATAGAAGGAGATTTTTTATGAATATAGATTTTACAACTGGTGCTCCAATGAAAAAATTACTGATGTTTTCATTACCAATATTTATTGGTAGTATCTTTCAATTATTATATAACGTTGTAGACAGTATTGTTGTCGGACGCTTTGTTAGCGCCCAAGCATTAGCAGCTGTTGGAAGCGTTGGGTCTTTAGTATTTTTGATATTAGGTTTTGCTGGTGGGATTACTACTGGTTGTAGTGTTATTAGTAGTCAGCGTTATGGTGCTAAAGATTATGAAGGATTAAAAAAATCATTTGCAACAAGTATTGTTATTAGCATAATCACAACAATTACTTTTATGTTGATTGGCTTATTTGCGACAAGACCCCTTCTCGCATTAATAAACACTCCTATAGAAATAGTTGATCTTGCTTACAATTATGTTCTAATAATTTACCTTGGTGCCATCACTAGTACGACATATAATGCTGGTGCAAATATCATTCGTTCCCTTGGTGATAGTAAGACTCCACTGTATTTTTTAATATTCTCATCTATTTTAAATGTTGTTTTTGACCTTTTATTTACTATTGTCATTCCTATGGGTGTTGCAGGTGTTGCCCTAGCAACAGTTCTTGCACAAGCAATCTCTGCAATATTATGTATAATATATATTGTGAAGAAACAACCATTATTACATATTTCTCGTGAACATTTTGCATTTGATAAAGCTGAATACGCGTTACACCTTAAAACATCTTTACCTATGGCCTTTCAATTTTCAATTATCTCAATTGGTTTTGTTGCAGTCCAAAGTGCTATTAACCAATTTGGTACATCTGCTATTGCAGCCATTTCGATTGTAAATAAAATTGAACAGTTTGCAACACTTATCTTCCCTGCCTTAGGGTCTGCAGTTACTACTTATTGTGCCCACAATGTTGGAGCAAGAAAGTATAATCGCGTTATTACTGGAACAAATCAAGCATTGTTATTAGCTATGATTATTGCCGTTATTACTACAGCAATTTGTTTGGTATTTAAAAATACATTTATATTATTTTTTACAACTCCTGAAAATGTTGAAATCATTCAACTTGCCAACCAATATGTTTCATTTTTAGTTCCATTTTTACTATTTTTATCTGTGTTATTTATTATTCGACAAGCATTACAAGGTCTTGGTATAACAATGTTTTGTTTAGTTGTAAGTATTATTGAACTAGTGGTTCGACTTATTGTTGCAACATTCTTACCTTTAACTCTAGGATTTACAGGGCTGTGCCTTTCATCACCACTTGCTTGGATTACTGCTTCATCATTATTTATAGTGCGTTACATTATATATATTAAGAATTCAAAAAAATTTGACAAAGAGTTTGTTGATACTAATTTAGCAATTCCTACAGCATAAAAAAGTGGTAGACACCAATGTGTTCTACCATTTTTTATACAATTACATCTTCATAATGAAGTTGAATAATTTCATAATCTAACAACACACTTTTTCCTGTGTCACCTGCTAATAATCTATCCATTTCACAAATTGCAGCTTGCGAAACATATTTAAAATCTTGTTTTACGGTATACATTCCTTCACCATCATAGCCCATCAATGTAATTCCATCATAACCACATACTGGTTTAAATATATCCATCTCTTTTAATGCATTTTTTGCACCTATTGCCATCAAATCAGAGGCACAGACTATTATGTCACACTCTTTACCGTATTTAAAAGTAAGATCGCGTGACTTTCTTTCACTAAAATCTGCATATTGTACATTCATCTCAAAACCATACTCATTTTGTAATCGACGCATTCCTTCTAAACGCATATCTGTTACATAACCATTTTCTTTACCTGCAAAATACAGTATTTTTTTGTGTGGACCTTCTTCTATAAGTTTTTTTGCAACAGCGTATTGACCTGTATAGTGGTTAACAGTCACTGACGAAGTTGTTTCATTTACATTTGGAGCATCTACAACAACAATTTTGAATATTTTTCTATTTATGAGTTCTATTAAATTTTCATTTTGTTTATTTAAACCATATACAATAATACCTGTTATTCCTTCTGATTTAAAATATCGTATCAATTCATTTGTATCTGCTTTTCCTAACATTTGAGAAAATACTGGAAATAAACTCATGTTAATTTGTTCTGCTTTAGAAAAAGCCCCAAATACATATTGCATGTTAATTTCATCGATTGCTTGTCTTTGATCATTTACATTTATCCATATTGCAACACGATCGAATTTTTTTGAAGAGAGTGCAGAGGCAATAGCATTAGGAACATAGTTTAGTTCTTCAACTGCTGCCATTACTTTTTGTTTGGTTGTATCACTAATATTTGGATATGCACGAAGTACTCTTGATACTGTTGATACTGATACTCCTGCTTTTCTTGCTACATCATTTATAGTTACCATGTATTACTCCCTTCATGTTGTTCTTATTTTTTACATTTTATCATATAAAAACGTTTTTATCTACTATAATTTGCATATTTAAACGTTTACATTTTCATGCATTATAAAAAAACAGTGTTTTTATCACTGTTTTTCCACATACAATTCATTGGTACAAATTTATTCTGTTGTATGTTTTTCGATGATTTTTTTTAATCGTTTTTCAAAATCTCTACGACTAAACATAATAATAGCATCACATCCCAGACATTTAATTTTTATGTCTGCACCCATTCTTATGATTTTCCAATGTTTTGATTTTTTACATGGATGCTCTTTTTTCATTTCGACAATATCATTTAAATTATAATCCATAGTTTCCTCCTACTGATTACGTTTGTAAAACGCTTCAATTGTATTCTCTAATAACATTGTAATTGTCATTGGTCCCACGCCCCCAGGAACTGGTGTGATAGCTTTTACAAAATCTTTTACATCTTCATAATCTACATCGCCACATAATTTATTATTTTCATCACGATTGATTCCTACATCAAGAACAATTGCACCTTCTTTTACATATTCTTTTGTAAAATACTTTGGTAACCCGACTGCTGCAATTAACACATCTGCTCTTTTACATACAGCTTTTAGATCTTTTGTTTTCGAATGAGCAATTGTAACAGTTGCATTTTTTTGGAGACATAGTATTGAAACTGGTTTCCCCACAATATTGCTTCGACCTACTACAACTACTTCTTTTCCTTCTAAATTATACTCGATTGCATCTAATAACACCATCATACCTTTTGGTGTACATGGTATAATACCTTCAAGACCCAAAAACAGTTTTGCAACATTATCTGGATGAAATCCATCAACATCCTTACTTGGATCTATTTCATGTAAAATTGCTTCTTCATCAATATGTTTTGGCAGTGGTAGTTGTACCAGGATACCATCAACATTATCATCCTTATTTAAATCTGAAATTACTGCAATTAATTCTTCATTTGTGATATCTTTACTTTTTTGTATTATATGAGAATTAATACCTATATACTTACACCCTAAATCTTTGTTTTTTACATATGTGTGACTTGCTTGGTTATCTCCAACAATGACTACTGTTAGTGTCGGTACTTTTCCATATTTAGCATATATATCTTTTACTTCTTGTTTTTGCTTTTCTTTTATCTGTTTTCCGATTTGTTTTCCATCTATAATCATATTAAACCCCCTACTTTATAAATAATACGTTTATTATAACAAAAAAAAATAGAAAAATACACTTTACTTTTGTAAAGTGTACCATTATTTAGCATTGCCAACTATTAAATTCAAATGCTGTATCTTCATTATCATTGGCATCATATTCTTCTAATATTTTTAAGTATCTTTCTTTATAATCATTATCAACTTCTAGTTCTGGTGTAACCTTACTTCCTTCATGAAAGAAATGAAATGAATCTCTACCCATTGCTCTTCCTCTTGGGGTATGTTTATCCAATGCTACATCCATTATTTCTGGATGAGTTCCTTGTGCTGTTGTTTTAATAACAATATTCTTTAATAAGTCACTTGAACGATCTTTTTTGCACTTACACAAATAACGTAATGCATGTACAAAATACATTGGTTGATCACCATCTGCATATTCATATTCTTTAGACATTTGGTATAAGTTGTTTACTACTACTGCTGCATTAGGGTCTCCCATCCCAATATCTTCTACTGACATTACTAAAATACGTCGCCACATCTTTAAAAGCATCTGTGGAGATGAAATATACAACTCATATGCAAATCTACATGCAAGTTCTTCATCAGCTCTACGTACCGCCTTTTGCATTGAAGATATAACTTCTTCTGCAGCATAACCATTTCTTGTTTTTATTTTTGACCAGGGATCATAAATTTCTTTTGCCATAACTTCTCCTCCAATACCTATATTATAAACGCTTACATTTGCTATGTAAAAGATTATTTATATATGAATATTAGTTTTCTTCGATTATGTGTCTTGCAACAATAACTCCATTAGCACCAGCTTGTGCAAGTCCACGTGTTAGCCCAGCTCCATCTCCTGCTAAATATAATCCATTAATACTACTCTCAAATCCTTTTTTTACTTTTGGTCTTGCTGAATAAAATTTTGCTTCTACACCATACAATAGTGTATGCTCATTAGCAATCCCTGGTGTTACTCTATCTAATGCTTCAATCATCTCAATAATTGATTTCATTGTATTATAAGGTAAAACCAACCCCAAATCTCCGGGCACTGCCTCTGGCAGTGTAGGACGAGTATATCCTTCTTTTAACCTCTTTTGAGTTGTTCTACGACCTTTTTTTATATCACCATATCGTTGAACAATTACACTTCCATTTGATAACTTGTTTGCTAGACTACTTACTTCATGTGCAAATTCATTTGGTTCATTAAACGGTTCACTAAATGTATGTGAAACAAGCAAAGCAAAGTTTGTATTTTTACTTCCTAGTTTTGGATCATGATATGCATGTCCATTTGCAAGCATTGTTCCTGAGTGATTTTCAATAACTACATGTCCCGAAGGATTAGAGCAAAATGTACGAACTTTTGTTCCAACAGAAGTATTAAAAATAAATTTTCCTTCATATAAGTGCGTATTAATTTCTTCCATGACAATATTACTCGTCTCAACTCGTACCCCGATATCAACTTGATTATTATATAAGTCAATTCCATGATTTTTTAATACCTTTGTAAGCCATGACGAACCATCTCTTCCTGGTGCTAATACAACTTTACTTGCATATATTTTCGTATCTTGTCCAACAACAATTCCAGTCACCTGATTGTCTTTAACAAGAATTTCTTTTACTGTAGTATTGAATGACATATCAATGTGCTTCTTTAGCTCTATAGACATTTCTGTCATTATACGAAGATTTTCTTCTGTACCTAAATGACGTACTTTAGCTCGTAATAACTTTAAACCAACTGAATATCCACGATGTTCAATTTCTTTAATTTTATCAGTCGTGGGGTCAGTTATTTTTTTTGTTGCACCATGTTTTAGATATAATCCATCAACATAATTAATTATATCTTCAACCTCTTCATTATCTAAATAATCTGTTAACCACCCACCAAATTCACTTGTAATATTAAACTTACCATCCGAATATGCTCCAGCACCCCCAAAACCTGCAGTAATCGAACAAGCTGGCATACATCCCGGTTTGTTATCTTTAATAATTGGACAACTTTTTATCTTTTTTTCCTTAATTGGACATCTTCTATTCATAACATCAAGCCCTTTATCTACTAACAATACACTTTTAGTTGGGTCTTTTAAATATAATTCATAACAAGTCATAATACCTGCTGGACCAGCTCCTACCACAATAACATCATATTTTTCCTTCATTTTAATTACCTCACTTTGATTTGTGCTCAAACCTTATATATTATATTTTATCATATCTTTTTTTGCAATCAATATAATAAAAAAGATGAACTTATGCTCATCTTAATATGTCAATTTATATAATATTTGACCTGTTTTCTCTTCGTGTAATAATTCATACTGAATTCCCGCACCTTCAAGTAATTCTTCATTTCCTGAGGCAGTTAATAAATACCTAATTTGCAAATCTTTGATTTTATTTACATTTAAGTTTACTCTTACCGAATCCGCATGCATAAGTTCCATAGTTGTTGGTTTATCTGTTAAGACAATATTTATATGTGCATATCGATTGTACATATATTCATATTCACCAGTTGGGTCAATAATTGCCCATTTTTCAACATCAGGATAAAAATTAACACTATTTACAACTTTTGCACCATTTGCAAGTAAGAAATTTTGCGTATGCTGCGAACCAATCGTCATCCAATAACCGTTATCAATCGCTATATTTTCAGCTATAACATCAGATATTTCATGACCATATATTGCATCAGTACCAAATACTACAGGGTTAACTGTAAATCCTGATACAACTACAACAGTACTAGCACAGGCTATACACAAGACATTTTTTTGATACACCATCATGGTAAATATAAACGCAAAAATCAATATGATTGCAAGTAAAACATAAAATGGTGCATATTCAAAGTTCTCTGGAATTAGTGCTAAATAGTTTAGAACAACAAATATACCAGTTGCTCCAAGCAATATCTTTTTGTTTAGTAATTTACGGTTTTCTATATAATAACTAGCTAACCAAACACTAGCAATTGTAGCAGTATAACCATAGGCAATTGCCATACGGTTAACATATGATAGTAGCGTAACTTTAGCAATTGACTCTGTTACTCCAAGTAACATAAACTCCGCTTGTACTATCATTATTATAAACAATAGTAGTCCAACTAGAATATCTGATTTTTTTTCTTTTTTTCTTTTAAAATATAAATATGGAAATACTATTAAAAATAATACACCAAAATGTAAAAAGGTACTGACTTCACTATCATTTATTACATTACTTCCTTTAAAAGGTGTCATAATATTAGTAATATTTGTAAATAATGAACCAAATGACTGATCGCCACCAGTACTTACACGCATACCTGGATATGCAGTATTAAATAATTTCATTAGTTCATCGAGTGATGTATATACAAAATAACCCAATACTCCCCCAACAGCTAATATAATAATGATTACTTTAATACTATCAGCTTTTACAAATGAAATGCTATCTCTATCTCGCATTAATAAAACAATCATTAATGCTAACACAGTCATTCCAACCGCTACTTGCAATGATGGAAATAATGCAAGTACAAACCCTGTCAAAGCAAATGGAGCAATAATGGTAAAGAACCACTTCCATTTTCCTTGACTTGTAAAAAAGTAATAACCCACAACACATAATGTAGTTCCCCAGAAAAAAACATCATACATATGTGGTGAAAACCACCATTGCATTGCTGGCGAAAATACTAGTACTAGTGCTCCAACAGCAGATAATATTTTTTTCTTTTTTGTTACAATCATTAATAGTTCAAACACCATTAGTATACATAGAATTAGTTTTGAACACCAATACCATGATAACCCATAGCTATTTCCTAGAAGCACATAACCCCATGTAAATGGTTTTGCTAGTAGCGTAATATCATATACTGGAGCATTATATCCTATTATCATATTTTGTCCAGATATACTCATTTGCTCACTAACAAGACCATATCCGTTGTAATATTGAGAAAAGTAAAATGGTAGTTGAACATTGTATTCATCACTACGAATCCCTCTGCTTATCCCAAATAAAATGTTATCATCAACTGGTAAATCATTAAAGGCATGGTTATAGTCATTTACTGAGCTTCCATGAATTTGAAAGATAACACATATTATAAATATTACTAGAGCTATTGGATACCTATACTTAATTATCCAATCAAATATCACCTTTGCTTTTTCTCTATTATAGTATCCTAGAACAAGCAACCCAACCACAAACAATGCTGCTGGCAAAATTAACCTTGCATTTGGCAAAAAATAATAAATAAGCATTCCTGCTAAAGATATACCTATAACAGATAAATATAATTCAAAATTACTCTTTAATAATTTCATATTATTTATTTTTTAACATTGTGACCTGTGTCATTTTATATTCAAAGTCAGCTCTTTTATTACTTACAAGTACATCTAGTATCATTCCCGAGAAGAAAGAAATCACTGCTGCTAGTCCTATAAATCCACTTACAATTAGAGTTGGAAAATGAGGAACTAAACCTGTTGAGAAATAATTTAACAAGATTGGTACAAATAATGCTGCAGCTATTATTGTTAATAATAATGAAAGTAATGAAAAGAATAGGAATGGGCGATAATTTTTAAACAACTTAAAAATTGTTTTTAATACTTTAAAACCATCTAAGTATGTATTTAATTTTGACTCACTACCTTCTGGTCTATCACGGTAGTCAGTAATTACATTTTCTACTAATAAGTTATTTGAAACAGTATGAATCGTCATTTCTGTCTCTATTTCAAACCCCTTTGATGTAACAGGGAAAGTTTTTACGAACTCATAACTAAATGCACGATATCCTGTAAAAATATCTTGAATATTACTTTTGAAAAGCATATTAATTGCTAATTTTACAGATGCATTTCCAATGTTATGGAATGGTCTTTTATTTTCTTCAAAATATGTAGAAGATAAACGATCTCCAACAACCATTTGAACTCCTTCGTATAAGACTTTATCTGCCATTTCTCTTGCATATTCAGGTGGATTTGTGTCATCTCCATCTAACATAATGTAGCAATCAGCTTCAATTTCTCTAAACATTTTACGGATTACGTTTCCTTTACCTTGTTGCTTTTGATAGCGAACAATAGCGCCAGCATTTTTAGCAATTTCAGCAGTACCGTCTGATGAGTTGTTATCGTACACGTATATATCTGCTTCAGGAATTGATGCTCTACAATCTTTTACTACTTTTTCTATTGTTTGACTTTCATTATAGCAAGGTATAATAAATGCAATTCTATTTTCCATTCTCTTTTTCCTCCAAAAATATTTTTCTTGTGATAAAATTAAACACCATGACCAATGCAGTAGCAATTATCTTTACGTATAAATAATACATATGTATCACTTCAACACCTAGCCACATTATTAATTGGTTTAACAATAAGCCTAATATACTTAAAACAATAAATATAATGAATGTTTTTTGTTTACTTTTTGATTGATCAACATTAAACACCCAAATAATACTTGCAATGTAGTTAAATATTACAGATATTGAAAACGATAAAAATGCTGATATAAAATAATGAATTCCTGCCCATTCTGTAAATGCAATAAGCAACCCATAATCTATAACAAATGCTGCTCCACCGACAAATCCAAATTTCACAATTTGAACAAATAGATCAGAATTATTTCTTTTTTTATCCATACTTTTCTCCTCATATCTGCTACTCTACACACATAAAGCCATTGTACATTAAAGAGGTATTAGTGTCAATATCCAACAGATTACCTAAATAG
>CAYJEM010000027.1:0-12894 GCA_964369175.1 uncultured Erysipelotrichales bacterium
CCAGTTGATACCATAACATTATCTAACAATGTTGGATGACGTTTACAAGTGAATTCTCCTGTTCCAACACCACCTAATGTTACACCTTGATATAACAAACAATCATCTCCAATAATTGTTGTTTCACCAATAACAACACCCATCCCATGATCAATAAATAATCGTCTTCCGATTGTTGCTCCCGGGTGGATTTCTATTCCTGTAAAAAACCTTGCAAGTTGACTTAAAAAACGTGCAAGTAGTTTTAAATGTATTTTCCATAGAAAATTATTGATTCGATAGAAAAACATTGCATGTAATCCTGGATAATTCAAAATTACATTAATAATATTACGTGAAGCAGGATCTGTTTCACGGATTTTTCGTATTAAAGACTTTTCTTTCATATTTTCCCCCGCATATTTGTATATATACTTATTCTATGATATCTTCTTCAATTTGTTCATTTGGTTTACATAAGTGTTTTTTATAAAAAAAGTAAAACAAAGTTGCTGTTGTGATTGCTGCTAAACTATCACTAATTGGTTCACTAACAAGAACACTAAAGACACTACCAGCATCATATACATATTGTTGAATTGGTTGTCCTAAGGTATTTGCAAGTGAAGATGCACCAAATAGATATGGCATAATATATAACATCGGTACCAGCAAGATGATTTTTCTAAATAATGCCATTGACAATGATTTGCCTGCTTGTCCAA
This sequence comes from uncultured Erysipelotrichales bacterium, assembly GCA_964369175.1. Classification (GTDB taxonomy): domain Bacteria; phylum Bacillota_I; class Bacilli_A; order Erysipelotrichales; family Coprobacillaceae; genus Tannockella. The sequence continues at coordinate 705 of CAYJEM010000027.1, forward strand.
GTGCCATAAATGATTGTTGACAGCATATCTGTGCACCAAACAAACCTCCACCAGCAACAAAGATACGTAATGCCCACGAAGTAAACGCTATTGTGCTAGGATCACTAATAAAGATTCTTGTAAACGTTGGTGCAAAAATCATAATAATAAACATCATTGTAAATGCAACAAACATACAAATTTTAAATGCTAATTTAAAAGTATCACGAACTCTTTGATAGTTTTTAGCTCCATAATTATAACTTAATATCGGTTGAGCCCCCATCATAAAGCCATCTAGTGGTAATGTAATAAACTGCCACAAGCTATTTAATACAGACATTGAAGCAACTGCCATTACCCCACCATATAAATATAATTGATTATTAAAAGTAATTTGTAATAATGACTCAGTTGCTGACATTGTAAATGGTGAGACACCTAGAGCCATAATAGCAAGAACAATTTTAAAATCAGGTAATAAATATTTGCGTTGTATTTTAATAATACTACGTTTACCAAATAAAAAGCATAATACCCATACTGCTGAGGCACATTGAGCAATAATAGTAGCTAAGGCAGCACCTTGTACTCCCATATTAAAACCAAAGATAAAAATCGGATCTAAAATAATATTCAATATTGCTCCAACTAATACCGTTATCATACTCATTTTTGCAAATCCTTGGGTAGTAATATATGAATTCATCCCTAGTGAAATTTGTACAAAGATAGTACCAATAACATAAATTGTTACATACTGTTTTGCTAGTGGTAATGTCACTGCGTCAGCACCAAACATCATTAATAATGGCTCTTGAAAAAGTAATGTAACAACAGTAATAACAATACTACAAGCAATTAACATAACAAAACTATTTGTCATTATTTTTTGGGCTCCTTCTAAATCTTTTTCACCCATCTTAATTGCACATAGCGGTGCTCCACCAGAACCTAGTAATCTTGTAAATGCGGTAATTAATGTAATTAATGGTAAACTAATTGACAGTGCTGCCATGGCATCCGAACCATTTGCCATATTCCCAATATATATTCTATCTACCATGTTATATAAAACATTAACAATTTGAGCAACGATTGCTGGTATTGATAGTGTAATTAATAATTTTAAAATTGAATCATGCCCTAATGCATTTTTACTAACCATAATTTCCCCTATAACTTAATCTATATTTTTTACTAATAATTTACTTGCAATTTTACTATTACTTGCTAGAATTTTTCCATTTATCGATTTTTTACAATAACAATATAATACATAATTAGATGATTTAAAATACGATAAAAATTCATCATGCTTACTTTGCTTATTTTCATCATTACTACTCATCAAATTATTCATAACTTGACTAAATAGTAAAACAATATGCTTCGTAATATAATTTCTAGCCTTTCGACTTTTGATTTCTTGTAAATCAATATCATCAATCACTTTTTTACAAAGTATGATTCCACGATCAATCTCTTTACTATATTCTTCACTTGTTATTCTCGAAGATATTTCAAAAACACGATCAATATATAAAAATGAAGTTGCTTTAGCAACAGGTAAAATTGCAAGTGCGTATATTGAGTAACAATGGAAATCTGATACTGTCTTTAATTCATTTTTTACAATTGCAGTTTTAAAGATAACTGACAATGTAAGTAATGGTGGCACACTAGAAATATTTTTAACTTGATGCCACATTGAAGGTTCATCAACTACAAAATGCCCACTATATTGACAAATATCCTTTTTCCTTTTTGATGTTGTATATTCATAGTCACATACAATAAAGTCTAAATTTGCTTGAACGCGAACTAAATCTTTTATCGTTGCAACAATTTGAACAATTGTTGATTGAACTATAATACTTGTTGGGGAAACTACTTTCATATATAAGCCATGTACATCATTGAAATAATTTTGGTTTTCAGTTTGAATAATTGTTTCTGGATATTTATTTTGCCAATATTCAATATCTTCTTGTAATTTATCTGAGATATTATTTTTTATAATAACAATTTCAATTTCCTCTTCCATAATTAAACATGATTCAATTACGCCGTGAATTGACTTTGTGGCAGCGCCACAAGGTATACAAATTGATAATATTTTCATACATTTTCTCCCTTATGAATTATACTGTGTATATGATATCATATTATCTAACTCATTGCATCTATACCTTGTCATAAAATCATAATAAATGTATAATATTTAAAAGAATTATACAAGGAGACCAATAATGGATATTAAAGATAGATTTTTAGAATACGTACATATTGATACACAATCTGACCCACATAGTAATAGTAGCCCAACAACGAGTAAACAACTAATCTTGGCAAAATTACTTGTAGAGCAATTAAATCAGCTAAACTTACAAGATATTGAACTTGATGAATACGGTATTGTTTATGCTACCCTTCCTCCAACTGACCCTAGCAAAGATACAATTGGGTTTGTAGCTCACATGGACACTTCCCCTGATGCTCCTGGAGTAAATATTAAACCACAATTTATTGAAAAATATGATGGTGGTAAGATTCTATTAAACAAAGAAAAAGATATCTATTTAGATCCAGCAATGTTTCCTGATTTAAAAGAAGTAATTGGTGATGATTTAATTACAACTGATGGAACTACTCTTTTAGGGGCTGATGATAAAGCTGGTATTAGTATTATTATGGATATGTTACAAAAGATAAAAGATTCAGATATTAAACATGGTAAAATTATGGTTGCTTTTACACCAGATGAAGAAGTTGGTTGTGGTGCTGATAATTTTGATGTTGAAAAATTTAAAGTTGATTATGCTTATACCATAGATGGTGGGGCAATGCATGAAATTGGCTTTGAAAACTTTAATGCTTTTGGAGCAACTGTTACAATTCATGGACGTAGTGTACATCCAGGTAGTGCTAAAAATGAGATGATCAACGCTATTAGTGTTGGTATGGAATTTGATCGTTTGTTACCTGAGGCAAGTCGCCCTGAACATACCGAAGGTTATGAAGGTTTCTATCATTTACATGATATTGTTGGTGGATGTCACCAAGCAAAATTAGAATATATTATTCGCAATCATGATTTGTCGCTTGCTAAGCAACAAATTAAACAAATGGAAAATATTGTTACATTTTTAAACAATAAATATCAATATTCTATTTGTGAAATGTCATATACTGAACAATACTTGAATATGTATGAAGTATTAAAAGATAATATGAAACCAGTCGATAAAATATTTGACGCTTATCGCTCATTAAATTTAGATGGACGCCCAATGCCAATTCGTGGAGGAACGGATGGTGCTAGATTAACATTTATGTCGATTCCGTGTCCAAATATTGCTACTGGAGGATATAATTTTCATGGTCCATATGAGTTTGTTTCACTTAGTGCTATGCAACAAATAGTTAATATTTTATTAAAAATAATTACATAATCTAAAGAAGGGAGAATTTTTTATGAAGCGATGTCTAGTTATTATTAATCCAACTTCTGGTCAACAAACAATTCAAAAAAACCTTGATAAGATAATTGGTCAATTAGTATTACGTAACCTTGTATCTTCAACTAGTATCCACTATACAACGGGTAATAAAGATGCATATTTAAAAATTCTTCAAACACCTAAAGATGCTTTTGATTTTTATATTGTTGCAGGTGGTGATGGTACAATCAAAGAAGTTGTTAGTGCACTTATCGATAGCAAAAAGCAAACTCCAGTTGCATTGCTTCCGGCTGGTACGGTTAATGATTTAGGGAATTATTTACAACTTCCTACTACCATTGATAATTTTGTTAATATGATTGAACAGTGGCATATTACAAGCATGGATGTTGGAAAATTTAATAATGATTATTTTATTAATGTTGTTGCTGCAGGTATGTTAACTGATATTGGCTACAATGTTAGTAAGGATGATAAAAAACGCTTAGGATCTTTTGCTTATTATTTTCGCGGATTCATCCAGCTACCTAAAGAAATCAAAAGAAGAATTCCAGTTACTATTACGCTTGATGATAAAATTACAATTGAACAATCGCTTCACTTTGTAGTTGTCTCTAACACAAGTCGTGTTGCAGGATTTGATGATTTTTGCCCTGAGGGTAGCATTGATGATGGTTTCTTTGATATTTTGATGTTACGTTCTAGTCATATTGGTGATATGGCTACGTTTGCTAAAGATTTCCTATTTCGTCGTCATAAAAAAAATAATAATGTATCCCACTATCGTGCTAAAAAAATAGTTATTGAATCTACAAAAAAAGATGTCCACATTGATGTAGATGGTGAATTTGGCGGTCACTTACCATGTACCATCGAACTACTTCCACTAGCTATCAATATTCTAACACCTGAAAAATAACCCTGTTGCATTATGCAATAGGGTTATCTTTTTAAATTATTATTCATACGATATTTGAACATCATTTTTTTCGATGTCGTAACGGACACCTTTGTAGATAATCATTACTTGAGATTCATTTAATGAAGTAATTTGTACTTCACCTGAATTTACTAACATATCTCCAGCTACTACATTGAGCTTGTTAACATTATATTCCTTTTTAAATTGCACTGATCTTATTTTCATTACTAATCTCCATTTCTTAGTTATTTTACACTGATAATGTGATAAATTCAATAAATATATCATATTATCGAAAAATATATTTTATTTCCTATCAAATTTACAATATATGCATATAGTATAATAAGGAGGAATCAAAATGTATCCATATTATGATGATTATATATATCAAGATTATCGCTACAATCCTGAGCAAAGTCCGATGATGATGCCAGGTCAAAGACTCAATAGAAATCCTTTATCTAAAGTAACGAGCAACTTTAATTTTCAAAGAGCCTTGCAAACAACTACTAAGACGGTATCAACAATAAATCAAATTACACCTATTATTTATCAAGTAACACCAATCATCAATAATGTTCGCAATGCTTATCGTATTATTCGTGCTATCAATAGTATTGATAGTGATGATTTATCGATCATTGATGATGCATTAAAGGATGTTAATATAGAAAATGTAAATGACAAAAAAACTCAGATTACTTTTGAAAATATGTTATAATCATTTTCGAGGTGATATAAATGAAAGTTTTTCCAGTAATTCCTAGGGGGTATTGTAAGGGGGTAGTTGCCGCAATTTCACTTGCAAAAAAGCAAGCTACTACATCGCATCCAGTACACATTCTAGGAATGATTGTACATAATCAATTTATTGTTGATGCCCTTGAAAAACAAGGCATTAAGACAATTGAAAAAAAGGGATTATCAAGAATTGAATTACTTGATTATGTTGATAGTGGTACAGTAATCATTACTGCCCACGGGGCAAGTGATGAAGTCTTTAAAAAAGCACGCAAAAAGGGTTTGCATGTTGTTGATGCAACTTGCCAAGATGTTATTAAAACCTATACCTTGATTAAAGATGCATTAAATGACGGCTTTGAGATACTCTATATCGGTAAATTAGGCCATCCTGAGGCTGAAGGTGCCTTGTCAATCAATCCAGAAAAAATACATTTAATTGAAAATGCTAAGCAGATTGATAACCTATCACCTAATCAAAAGTATATCATAACAAACCAAACAACTATGTCGTTATATGACGTCTATGATATTTGTGAGTATGCTAAAGAAAAGCTAGTCAATATTACTATTGCTAAAGAAGTATGTAATGCAACACAAATTCGTCAAGTTGCTATTAATGATCTTCCAAGCGATATTGATGTAACATTTATTGTCGGTGATCCGCATTCTAACAATACTAAAAAATTATCACAAATCGCTGTTACTTCAACAAATAATGACGTATATATGATTGAAAGTGTTAAAGATATAACAATTGATATGCTAACGAATAAAACATATGCAGCTGTTAGCTCTGGGGCTTCTACACCAACATCATTAACAAATCAAGTAATAAATTACATTGAGCAATTTGATGAAAATAAGCCGCAAACTCATCCACTGCCAGATATTGACTATGAAAGGATTATATAATGAATATAGAAAGTAAACGTTTATATATTACATATTTTAGTGATGAATATGTTGATGCGTGTATGGAGTACCGTAATGATCTTGAATGGATGTGTTATCAAGGGTTCAAAGGGTTAAAAAGAGAAGAATTTGCTCAAAGATTATTAAAACCAATTGATTTTACTAGTGGTATGCAACTTGCCATTCTTGATAAAGATACAAAATGTTTAATTGGTGACTTATATCTTAAACAAGAAAATAACACTACATATCGTATTGGTTATACAATAAGTGAAAAGTATGCTAGAAATGGTTATGCTAGTGAAGCTATTAATACAGTAATGGAGTATTTATCAAAAAGAGGGATTACATGCTTTTTAGCAAGTGTAGTCAATGAAAATATTCCTTCTATTCGTCTATTAGAAAAACTTGGTTTTATATTTATTTCAATAGATAATTTTGTTAGAGAATATATTAAAGAGTAACTATTCAATATTAATAGTTATATAATAATGAAAGAGGAAAAAATATATGAATTGTAAAAAATGTGATTTTGAATATACATATGAAGAAAACGGATTAATCATTTGTCCAATATGCTTTCATGAAGAAAGTATATTAAATGATGTTCAAGAAGAAACTGCTATTAAAGATGCTAATGGTAATATCTTAGCAGATGGTGATTCAGTAACAATCATTAAGGATTTAAAAGTAAAAGGAAGCTCAAGCTCATTAAAAGTAGGAACAAAGGTTAAAAATATTCGTTTAGTGCCTGATAGTAGTGATGGTCATAATATTGATTGTAAAATTGATGGTTTTGGTGCTATGAAACTAAAATCAGAAGTTGTTAAAAAAAGCAAATAAACAAAAAAGGAGCTAATGCTCCTTTTCATTATTTTGTAGGAATTATTTCAATCCAATATCCATCTGGATCATTAATAAAGTATATTCCCATCGCTGCATTTTCATAACAAATACATCCCATAGCTTTATGTTTTTGATAAGATTCATTAAAATCTTCTACAGACAAAGCTAAGTGAATTTCATTATCACCTAAATTATATGGTTCTTTTTGATCATTTAAATATGTAAGTTCTAAAGTAAAGCTAGTTGATAAATCTGTTAAATAAACAATTTTAAAGTCTTCTTTAACAATTTCACTTTTAACAACAAGTCCTAGTGCTTCATTATAAAATGTAATACTTTTTTCTAAATCAAATACATTAAAATTAAAATGTGCAAATTTATACATACCTTTTTCTCCTTGTTTATATAAAATAAAAAACCTTGAAATTCAAGGTTAATTGTATACTGGCAGGGGCGGCAGGAATCGAACCCGCATCAGCGGTTTTGGAGACCGTTATATTACCACTATACTACGCCCCTATGGTGACTCGTACGGGGTTCGAACCCGTGAATGCTTGCGTGAAAGGCAAGTGAGTTAACCGTTTCTCCAACGAGCCATATTAACTGCTTTTCTATAATAGCATATTCACTTTTACATTGCAATACAAAATATATTTTTTTTAATTATTTATACATGAATATTTCTATTCCATATTGTCCTAGTAATTAGTAAATGTTAAAATAGTACATATAATTGTGGAGGTATCTATGTTAGATTTATTTAACGAACGTATGAAAGAGCTATTAAAAGAAGATTACAATAAATTTGTTGAAGCTTTATCAAAAAAGCAAGAAAAAGGTTTCTATACAAACATAAATAAGGAAAATATTATTAAACATTTAGATGATAACCATATTGAAAAACACCCTTATATTGATAATGGATATTATTTTGATCATGAAATATATCGTTTAGGAAAGCATCCTTATTTTCACTGTGGTTTATATTATATTCAAGAACCTAGTGCTATGGTTGTTGCTGACGTCTTACCAGTAAAAAAAGATGATTACATTCTTGATATGTGTGCGGCCCCAGGTGGTAAAACTTGTCAAGTTGCATCTAAGCTTTCTAATAGTGGTTTATTTATTAGTAATGATATAACTCCTAACCGAGCATCTATTCTAAGTCAAAATGTTGAACGTTTTGGTCTTAGAAATACAATTGTTATCTCAAGTGATCCTACAACCTTAGATAAACAGTTTTTAGGTTTTTTTGATAAAATTATTCTTGATGCTCCGTGTAGTGGTGAAGGAATGTTTCGGAAACTAGAACAAGCTATTGATACATGGTCTGTTGAAAAAGTTGAAGAATGTGCCTACATTCAAAAGAATTTAATTACAAGTGCATGCAAGATGTTAAAAGAAGATGGTATTTTAGTATACTCAACTTGCACGTATGAACAAGTTGAAAATGAAGATATTATCGCTTATGCTTGTGATAATCTAGGAATGGAATGTTTGGAAATTCAAAAACTACCCGGCATGTCTAATGGAATTAATAATGATAATGTTATTCGTATGTATCCGCATATCAACCGTGGTGAAGGACACTTTGTTGCCTTACTTAAAAAGAGCATACCTTCTACTACGACAAAAGTAACAACGCTGAAAGCAAATATATCAAAAAGTAATTTAGCACTTGTAGAAGCCTTTTATAAAGAAAATTTAAATTGTTCCGCACCTAAATACTTATATGAATCAAATAATCATATATACGCTATTGAACCACATTTTCCAGAAATAAAAAAAGTTCGAATACTTAGAACTGGATTACATCTAGGAGAGTGCAAAAAGAACCGTTTTGAACCAAGTCATGCGCTTGCACTAACACTTTCAATGAATGATGTAAAAAGATATTACAATTATAAAGCCGATGATAAAAATATTGCAATGTATATGCAAGGACATACTCTAGAAGGTCTAGGAAATAAAGGATATGGCGTTATTTTTGTTGATGGGTATCCCCTATCCTTTTATAAAGAAAGTAATAATCAAGTTAAAAATTTATATCCAAAGGGGTTACGCCGATGAACCGATTAAAAACTATTCATCAATATGTATATAAAACAATCACTAATTGTACTTCTTCTAATAAACAAGATGAAATGTTACATATATATGGTGTTTATCACTACGCTTTACTACTAGCAAAAAAGCGTCATTTAAACTATGAAATTATGGGATGCATTGCTCTTTTACATGATCTTGCTAGAGTCACATATACAACAAGAAACCATGCTGTTTTAGGTGCTAAATTAGCTAATGAATATCTTTTAAAAGAAAAATCATTTACCAATCAAGAAATTGAAATCATTGTATCAGCAATAAAAAATCATAGTACAAAAAAAGAAGTACATGATGCTTATAGCGAATGCATTAAAGATGCTGATTTATTACAACATTATTTCATGGAACCAGATGCTATTTTTTCTACTCCGCGTCAAAGTCGACTAGATAAAATATGTAAAGAATTACATATGTAAAAAGTATATCTTGAAGTGAACCCACTTTATTGGACATTGAATCAACACGCTAAGGAATGATTTCTATACTATATAGGAGTCATTCCTTTTAACTTTGTTATAATCCTTTGATTATTATAATAATTTATATATTCTACGATTGCTACCTTTAATTCATTATGTGTCTTAAAGGTACTTTCTTTTCCATAAAACATTTCATTCTTTAATCTTGCAAAGAAATTTTCTGTAGGTGAATTATCTAAACAATTTCCTTTTCTAGACATTGATTGAATTATATTTTTTGATTTCTACTTGATTTTTCCATATAAAAACGAACCTCCTATAAATTGGATGTCCAACTTTTGGGGTTCGTTTCATCTCACGATATACTTTTATTTTGCAGTTAATGCTGCCATTGTTATATAATTATATGGTTTATTAAAATGTGGTAAGAAGAAAATATCTAATAATTTTAATTTATCAATCGTTAATTTTTCTTGAACTGCTAATGAAAACATATGAATTCCCATTGATACATCATATGTGGAAGCCATTTGTGCTCCTAAAATACGACGTGTCTTTTTGTCATATACAACACGCAGTGATACTTCATCATTTGAACGACTAAATTCAGGTTTTTGATTATCTGTATAGTCCGTTGATGTTGCATCATATCCAAGTTGTAATGCTTTTGTTAACGTAATACCTGTAGATACCATGTTATATCCATAGATACAAATCCCATTAGAACCTTGCACTCCAATTGAATCAATTTCTGTTCCACACACATTATGTCCAGCCACTACCCCAGAGCGAACAGCATTCGTTGCTAGTGCAATATAATTTGTATCTTCAATTGCATTATCATATACTGTTGCACAATCTCCAATTGCATAAACATCTTGAAGACTTGTTTCTTGCTTTAATGATACCTTATATGCATCATTTTTAAATAATTCTAGTGCGTCTTTACCAAGTGATGTATTTGGTTTAAAGCCAACTGCTAATACAACCATATCAGCAACGATTTCTTTTTTGTCTGTAATAACTGCTTCTACTTTTGTTGTTCCTTTAATTTCTTTTACAGTTTGTTCAAATTCCAAGTTAATACCATTACTTGAAAGTACATTTGACATTTCTTTCGTGAATTTTTCATCATAGTAACAAGATAAGCACTCACTTGCAACATCAATTAATGTTACATTTTTCCCACATCTTTGGAATGCTTCTGCAAGTTCGACACCAATATACCCGGCTCCTACTACAGTTACATTTTGAATGCTAGTTTGATTGTTTAATTTTTCAATAACTTCACTTGCATGTTGGTATAGTTTTACATATTGTACATTCTCTAAACTAGCTCCTGGTATTTGTGGTTCTACTGGTGAAGATCCAGTTGCTAAAATGATTTTATCATAGCTTTCCGTGATTTCTTTTCCATCTTTTGACCTAGCATATACTATCTTATTTTTAAAATCTATATTCGTTACTGGAGTCTCCATATGGATTGTTGCTCCTTTATTTTCTAAGTCTTGTTTTGAAGAATAAAATAAACCTTCTGGTCCATCAATTTGATCACCAATCCATAACGCCATACCACATCCTAAAAAACTAATATTACTATTTGCATCAAATACAATTACTTCATTTCCTTGATAATTATCTAACATTGTGTTAATACATGCAGTTCCTGCATGGTTAGCACCTACAACTATAATTTTACTCATTTTCTCTCCTCCGTAATTTAATTTACCTCTTTATTATAGGGAATAGATATTTTTTTCACAAACAAGATGCTTTATTTTTTTGTAAAGAAAAACCTTTATTAGTATGCACTAACAAAGGCTCAGTTATTAATATTTTTCGCTTTTAATTACAAAATTATTTTTTCTATAACCACATACTGGACATGCTCCTGGAGCAGTTGTAGCAGTGTGTACATGACCACATACATTACAAATCCACTCAGTTGCTTCACTCTTAGCATATACTGTTTCTTCTTTAACATTTTTTGCTAATTCTAAGTATCTTTCTTCATGTTGTTTTTCAATAGTTCCAACTTTTTCCATTAACATCGCAATACGAGTAAATCCTTCTTCTTTAGCAGTTTTAGCCATTTCTGCATACATATCAGTCCACTCATGATTTTCACCTGCTGCTGCAGCTAATAAATTTTCATAAGTTGATCCAATTGTTCCACCTTGAAGTGCTTCAAACCATAATCTTGCATGTTCTTGTTCATTGCGTGCAGTTTCTAAGAATACTTCAGCAATTTGATCATATCCTTCTTCTTTTGCTTTTTTAGCAAAATATGTATATTTATTTCTTGCTTGTGATTCACCAGCAAATGCTGCCATTAAATTTTGTTCTGTTTTTGTTCCTTTTAAATCCATCCTAATTCTCCTTACTTTCTTTACATTTTCTACAAGTTCCTTGGAATACAATATCATGCATATTTACTTCACCAACTATATCATCATTATATGCTACTTGATGTAACACTTCATCATATTGATTATGTATATCATGTAATGTATTACATGACATGCAATAGAAATGATAGTGTGGCGTACAAGTTTTGTCATATACAAAGCCATCTAATAATGGTATTTTCTTTATTTTTTTCGTGTCTACTAGAATACCTAGATTTCGGTAAACTGTTGCAAGTGAGATATTATGTTCCTTTTTCATTTGTTCATACACATTCTCAGCACTTACATGACCATGAATTGTTTGCATATAATCATATATTGCATCTCTTTGTTTTGATTGACGATATTTCATTTTTTGTCACTCCTTATTAAGAACTATTCTTAATA
>CAYJEM010000027.1:12994-17362 GCA_964369175.1 uncultured Erysipelotrichales bacterium
TTTGATTGACGATATTTCATTTTTTGTCACTCCTTATTAAGAACTATTCTTAATATAACATTGTTCATCTTTGGTGTCAATGCTTTATTAAGAATTATTCTTAATAAAAAAACTTCATGTAAGATAAGAAATTTCTTACCAAACATAAAGTTATATTACTCAGACTCATATTCAATTAAATCATATTTATCCAGCAGTGCATATATAATATATGTTACACCTACTACAAACAATGGTACAACACCATCATATAATGTATAAATAATTCCATATAGCATGTAACTTAATATGAAAAACCATTTTATCGATATTTCTTTCTTTTTTAGTTTTCCAAGTATTATAAAATAAAATATGAATATATATGCTGCTATAGTTACAACTGCATATGCAAGTTCTTCATAGCGTTGGAGATGCAATGAACCTAGTATCAGGTTTACAAAACTTATCGAGCTTAAAGAAACAATAAAAATACCTAATACTTTCAAAATGTCACGCAGTGTTTTTTTACTATGTTGAACCGAAAATAATTTTAAGCCTTTTTTACAATTATACCAAACTATTAGAAATGTAAAGATTGTTAATGCAAGTAAAAAATCCATTTCGATACCTTTTTTAATCATATAAAACATATCATCATATCCCATCTTTACATAATAACAAAACAGTCCCACGAGTCCGTATTGTAATAAATCTTTTTCTATATCATAGCTACATTTTTCATTAAAATCATAATTTGTTTTGAAATTTGGTAAATACCAAAAAACAACTACTACAAGCAAAGCATATTGGATGTAGTGAATAGATAGATTACTAAATGTCAACATAAATACACCCCATATTGATAATACGATGATATAAATCGTTTCAATAAAACTCTTTTTGAATGTACCTGTATAAATAGAAATTACAATCCACATCTGCAACAACATATTCATCAAACCAATTCCTAGTTGTTTACAATCTGAAATCGAAATACGTAAATATGTATCAACCAACTCTAATACTGGTTCTCTATTTTCATTATATAATTGTTGTAAAATATCAAATGAACTATTTAATATTATAGTAATACCTGTAAATAATAAAATGAGACAAGCAATCTGAATTATATTTTTTTTACTTATTATTTTTATTTTTCTAGTATAATTTTTCCAACATATCAAATACACAAATATTCCAGCTAAAAATATTTCATATGAGATAAATGAATCTAATATTGTAAGTGGTATCATATCTGTCAAAAAATATATCGAGTTAAAAAATATAATAAACAATGCTACTTGTAATAATGGTGTTTTCCACCTATCAAAAACTATTCTATAATGCATATCTACATTCCCCCTTATAATCATATTGATACATTATATATGATTTATTCCATAAGTAAAGGAATAGCATTACACTATTCCCTTCTTTTACTCAATATTTATATCTTATTGATTAACTAGATATATGTATAACATTCATCTTGTAACTTTATTACTTTCTATTTTCTTTTAGTCTGTATGTATATCTACAAATAAATATAAATGTTGCAAAACATAACCCAACATAATAAATAGCGTTCATACTAGCTGCTGTACTTGGAGGGATAATTTCATCTACATTATTTTCTTGAGGAGGTGTTTGAGTATCACTCACACCTGGTTCAACAATAGCGATTTTCTCATTTGTTACTAATATATCAACTTGTTCAACAACACCTTGTTGTAATACAAAGTGTGCATATTGTTCTACAACAGTTATATTTGCGCTTGTATAAACTGCACTATTTTTTAGGTACCCAGTTGCAGCCAGTGTCTCACTAAGACGATATGTACCTTCTGTTAAATTACTATTTATTGTAATTGTTCCATCTCCACCTGCAATATACGTATCTACTATTTTCCATATTCCATCTTCATATATTTCTAATAAAAATTCTGTTGTTGGTAATGACTCATTTGTATGTAAGTCATTTACCTGAATTGTTACCCCTAATACTGTAGTACTTGGCATCTCAATAAATGGCTCATTTGTTACATTCAGGCTAATATGATTTGTTGTCTCTCTATCGATTGTAAAATGTGCATAATTATCAGTCACTGTAACACCTTTGCCAGTATATATTGCACTTTCTTTTACATATCCAACAGCTCCAATAGTTTCACTAAATCGATACTGTCCCTCACTTATTACAGTTTCATCAAGTACAATCATTCCTTGGTTATCTGTTGTATAAGTTCCAACTGCTTGCCAACTATCTTTACCATATTTTTCTAATAAAAATGTTGTCTTAGGAATTGCCACGTTTGTAGTAGCATCTGTTTTTTGTAATGATACCCCTAGTGGAACTTCTTGATTTGTTGCAACGAATACATAATCTTTTGGTTTTGAACCAATAAAGGCAACTTCAAACTCCTCTACTTCATTAGTGTAATCTTTTGTAATAACTTCATCATCAATCCCCACAGGCTGCGTATATAATTTCAATGATAACGGATCATAACCAGGTGTTGGATTCGTTTCAACCAATCGATATGTTCCCTCATCAATGTGTGTTATAAGCAACTCACCATTTTCATCAGTAACACCTTTAACTTCATTTCCATCTTGGATATAAGGTACATATGATGTACCATCAAAAACATATAATGTAAACTCCGTTCCTACTATTGGCTGTTGTGTTTCTTGATCATACTTTAACACACGTACTTTTCCTTTATATATACCATCAATTTCACCTGTGAATTCACTTACAAATATTCCGTTTTCAGCAGGTACTTCATAACTAATAGTATTTGGCCCTACTGTAGCTTCAATTGTGTTTGAATATTTTTCTGGGTTTGGTTCCGCTTCAACTCGCATATACAAAGAATATGCGATTACTTGACCATTACCATATGAATCTATAGATATTTTTTCACCAGTTTGTAATGTATGTTCATCAGTGTCATACCCTATTGATTTCATTAATGCTTTAATTTCGTCATCGCTATATAATGGTGCACCGTTTTTCGTTTTGGCACGTAAGTTTGCTTCAATTTCTGCATTATTATTACCATATGTTAAACCATTATCGCCAATAGTTCCTAGATTAGCAATAAATGTTTTTCGATCATAACTTACACCTTGCATTGGAACTTCACTATTTTCAATCTCTGCTTTCCATGTTTCATAATCTTCATCTTGTTCTTGATTGTTTTTTGTAATCCCAACTCCACGAATATTGTCTCCAGATCCATGTGAGTAGCTCATATCACCGTTTTGGTTTGCAGGTCTATATAAACTTGAAGAAAACCAAACTTCATCAGGAATAAAATATTGTTCTCCTTCTAATGTATCATATAAAACGACATTCTCTAATTTTTCAATGTTTTCGTGATTTGCATTATGCGGCATTACGTCTCGCAATAATTCTAATCCAAAACTTGCAATCCACTCACGTTTCCCTTTACCTGTTGGCGTGTATGAGTTCATAGTTCCGGCATATTTACTTAACATCGGACGTTCTCCTGCCACACCTGTAACCGGGAATCCAGTTGGTTTTTCTGGTGGAGTTGTTGTATCTGGATCAACATATGTAGGATCTTCAAATGTTATATTTTCTATTGTAACCTTACCTATAGAAATTGGTTCTTTTACAGTATCTGTTCCTAGTGATTTTACAATTCCAGTGATATTAAACTCTCCAACTCTACTAGCTAATGCTGTAAAGTTTTCATGAGCAATAAATTTAATATAACTTTCTTTTTCACCTGAACTTGTGACTCTATTTTCTAAAGTCCAATAACCAAGTACAAGCCCATTTTGTAGTAATGGTTTATATTTTGTTGTACCTGGATTATTTGGATCTATCTCACCTTCATTATCGACATAAAAATTATAATCTATATAACTACTTGATATCAAAATCTCAAAATAATCACCAGTTTGTATTTCAATTTCATTATTTACTTGCCATTTGATGTTAAATAATACTTCATCATTTGTTTTTAATATAGTATTTTCATCAACTATAACATTATTTTCAACAAAGTATTCCCATGATGAGTTATCTTTAGAATAAACTGCTATATTTGCACTAGTAGTGACACTTTCCCCAAAATCTTTTTCTACTGCACTTGTCAAAACTGTATTTTGTATTGACATTGTAAACAGCATAACCATAGCAAGAAATGCTTTAATTACTGTAGTACTTCTCTTTTTCATTTTCTCCTTTACCCTTATACAGGTACTCCCTTTCTTAATTTTACACACGTAAAATATCATACCATTTTTATAGGTGTAATACAATGTACTTAAGGGTTTCAACTTACCTTCAATAAAAAAAGAAATGGATTTCTCCATTCCTTTTAAAGTATTATTTTGTCCACTTTTCAATTTCTT
>CAYJEM010000027.1:17462-23850 GCA_964369175.1 uncultured Erysipelotrichales bacterium
AAATGGATTTCTCCATTCCTTTTAAAGTATTATTTTGTCCACTTTTCAATTTCTTGATCTGTAGCTAGTACGTAGTGTGTTCCACCAAGGTGTTGTTGCTTACCATCATAATAATTGATGCCACTAGTCTTATAATCATAAGATAATGATTTACGTGATTTTTCAACACGTGGATTTGGTGTAGGAATCGCACTTAATAATGATTTTGTATATGGATGTACAGGGTTAGAGAATATTTCTTCCGTACTACCTGATTCTACTAAATGCCCTAAATGTAATACCCCAATATGATCTGAGATATATTTTACCATAGACAAATCATGCGCAATAAATAAGAACGCAGTATTTGTATCTTTTTGAATCTTTTTCATTAAGTTAACTACTTGTGCTTGGATAGATACATCAAGTGCAGATATTGCTTCATCAGCAATAATTAAATCTGGATTCATAATTAATGCTCTAGCAATACCGATACGTTGTCTTTGACCACCAGAAAACTGGTGAGGATAACGTGTTGCATGTTCTTTTGAAAGACCTACTAGTTCTAAGATTTCATAAACTTTTTGGTTTACTTCTTCTTGACTATTGCACATTTTATGAATATATAATCCTTCAGCAATAATATCTAATACTTTCTTTCTTGGGTTTAGACATGCCATTGGATCTTGAAAAATCATTTGCATTTTAGTACGCAGTAATTTTACTTCTTTTGCTCCTAATTTACCTGAAATACTTTTTCCATTGAAAATAATCTCTCCATCTGTTGGTTGGTACAGACGGATAATACTTCTACCAGTAGTACTTTTCCCAGACCCTGACTCTCCTACTAAACCATAAGTTTGCCCGGGCATGATATTAAACGAGATACCGTCTACTGCTTTTACTGTAAATTTACGATTGATTTTGAAGTGTTGTTTTAGGTTTTTTACTTCGAGGATTGGTTTTTGTTCCATTTTATAACCCCTCCTTTTTCATTTTTTCTAAACGATGTTTTAGTTCAATTGGCATTTCAACCTTAGGTGCATTTGGATGCATTAACCAACTAGCTACCTTATGACTTTTAGAACCATCAACTTTAAATAATGGTGGTTCTTTGCGTAAATCAATATTTAATGCAAATTGATTTCTTGGCGCAAATGCATCACCGTTTACTGGATTTGCTAGATTTGGTGGTGTTCCTGGAATTGTATATAACTCAGGATCATTTGTTTCTAAATCTGGCATTGCAGATAATAGTCCCCAAGTATATGGATGACGTGGATCATAGAATACTTCATCGATTGTTCCTGTTTCTACAATTTTACCAGCATACATTACATTTACATAATCAGCAACCTTAGCAACAACTCCAAGGTCATGCGTAATATAGATTACTGAAATGTTTTTCTTTCTTTGAATATCTTGGATTAATTCTAAGATTTTTGCTTGAATTGTAACATCTAATGCAGTTGTTGGTTCATCACAAATTAATACATATGGATCACAAGACAATGCAATTGCGATTACGATTCTTTGACGCATCCCACCAGATAACTGATGAGGATAGTTTTTCATACGTTTTTTTGCATCTGTAATCCCTACTAATTCTAGTAATTCTAAAGCTTTTTCATATGCTTCTTCTTTTGATTTTCCATAATGATAAATCATTGGTTCCATAACTTGTTTTCCAATTGTCATTGTTGGATTCAATGATGTCATAGGATCTTGGAATACCATTGCTATCTTACGTCCACGGATTTCTGATTGTAGACGTTTTTTTGATAACGATACGATATCAACCGTATCTCCAGGTACTACTCCAGCATCATCAGATTGGTCATCATCCCACGTATATTTAATATGTCCCGAGTCAATTGTTCCATTTCCTGCAAGGATTCCCATAATTGCTTTTGTTGTAACTGACTTACCAGAACCTGATTCACCTACAATCGCAATTGTTTCTCCTTTATATAAGTCAAGGTCTACTCCACGGATAGCATTTACCTTTCCATTATCAGTTTTAAAGGAAATGTGCAAATCACGTATTTCTAATATTTTTTTTCTATTTTCCATAGTCTACATCTCCTTCATTGTTGGATCAAATGCATCACGCAGTCCATCTGCAAGTAAGTTAAAGCTAAGCATTAATACTGCAAGTACACATACTGGTATAATTACCATATATGGCGTTATTAAGAATGTTTCAAATCCATCATTAATTAGCGTACCTAATGATGCTTCTGGTTTTGGTAATCCCAACCCAACAAATGCTAAGAATGCTTCATAGAAGATTGCATTTGGAATTGAGAACATTGACATAATAATTAATTGACCAAAGATGTTTGGTAATATATTTCTAAAGATAATAAAGAATCCACCAGCACCTAATGTTTTTGAAGCAAGAACAAATTCTTCTTCTTTAACTTTTAAAACCTGTGCTCTAGTAATACGCGCCATTCCAATCCATCCTGTAAACATTAAGGCAATAATAATTGTAAATATTGATGCCTTCATAATAATTAATAATAATGTAAGGATAACTAGTGAAGGAATAGAGTTAATTATTTCTTGGATACGTTGCATAATCGTATCTACTTTTCCACCAAAATACCCACTAATCATTCCATAAACCATACCAATAAAGATATCAATGATTACTGCAACAGCAGCAATAAATAATGATATTTGAGCACCTTTCCAGACTCTTAAAAATAAATCTCTTCCCAGTTCATCAGTACCAAAAAGATATGTGCTATTTGGTGCAATTGATTGAATTGAAGTATCTACTTTATCAAATTCAAATGGAGATACTAATGGTACAATAATCGATGTTAAAATAATTAATATTACAATTATCCCACCAAACATAGCTCCTTTATTTTTCTTTAATCGCTTTAAAAAATCCTTCCAAAAAGGAGCTATTGGCATTGCCTTTTCATGATAAATATCTTGTTTATCGCCAACAAACTCAAAGTCGTCAGCTAAAAATTCCATTTCTTCCATGACTAATCTCCTTTCCCTAAACGAATTCTTGGATCGATAATTCCATAAGAAATATCAATAACAAGCATAATAACTACATATAAAACACTATATAAGAATGCTACTGCAAGTACAACATTATGATCATTTACAGTAATCCCATTTACAAGTAATGAACCAAGTCCAGGAATTGTAAAGATTTTTTCTAATACCATTGATCCAGTCATTAAAGTAACAAGAATAGGTCCTAATATCGTTACAACTGGAATTAATGTATTACGTACTGCATGCTTCATAATAACTGTTTTTCGATCTAATCCTTTTGCTTCTGCTAAAGCAATATAATCACTACCTAATACTGAAATCATTTCTGAACGAGTAAATCTGGCAACGTTTGCGATTACCCCAAATGATAATGCAACAACTGGTAATACTGATGATGCAATTGGATTACTACTATTATATAAAATAGGGAAAATAGGGATTTCTACTCCAAATACGATTAATAATACTAACGCAAGTACAAATGATGGAATACTTACACCTAGTACTGAAAATACTGTTGCTAAACTATCCCAAATTGTATTTTTCTTTAATGCTGCAAATACTCCTAGACCAAATCCAATGATTGTTCCTAAAATTACTGCTGAAATACCAATACCAAATGATATTGCAATTCTTGGTCCGACTAATTGTGATACAGGTAAATTTTTTGAAATACCAAATGATACACCAAAATCTCCTGTAAGCATATTTTTGATATAATTAACAAACTGAACGATTAATGGTTGGTCTAAACCATATTTAGCAAAGACTGCTGCCTTTTGCGTTTCTGTTAATTTTTCATCATTAAACGGTGTTCCCGGTAATAACTTTAACATCAAAAATAATACTGCAGTGATGATTAGTAATGTAACACTGGCAATCAACAATCTTTTACCAATATATTTTAATGTTGATTTACTCATATGTTTTATCTCCTTTATATAATATAAGACACATTGAAGCACTGCAACAATGTGTCTCATTTTTACTTGTTGTCTACTATTAATTTACGTCTACATTTTTGTAGATATATGGTACACCAACAGGCTTGATGATGATTCCAGTAACACCTTCACGTAAAAGTGCTCCTGTACCTACTTGGAATACTGGGGCAACTGGTGCGTCAGCTAACATTAATTTTTCAGCTTCCACTAATTTTTCCCAACGTAATTCTGGAGTTTCTGCAGCTGCTGCTTCTGTTAATAATGCATCATATGCAGGGTTTGAATAATCTCCATAGTTATAACTGTTTCCAGTAATCATTAAATTTAAATAAGTTGTTGGATCAGCGTAGTCTGGTCCCCAACGAGTTAATACTACTTCGTAATCTCTAGATTTTTGTAAATCTAAACGACTTTCTTTTGTTTGTTGATTTAATTCAACTGTTAAACCTGGAAGTGCTTCTTGTAAATTACTTTGTAAGTACTCTGCAGCAGATTTTGCTGGGTCAGCATTTTCATATAATAAAGTAATTGTAATTTCATCTTTTCCAAGTTCTGCTTTTGCTTTATCAAAGTATTCTTTAGCTAAAGCTTCATCTGATGCTAAGTGAGTTCCAGCAGTTTCACGGAAGTCAACTCCATCAGGACCTGATGCTAAATCAGTTGGTGCAAATCCACCAGCTGGAATAGAACCATCTTTTAATACGTTAGCAGTTAAATCATCTCTATCTAAAGCATGAGCTAATGCTAAACGTAAATTATCATTTGCTAAGTTTTCATTTGCATAGTTAAATTGTAAATACCATAAGTATCCTTCTAATACTGAAGTATATTGAGAATCATCTTTGTATTTGTCAATTAATGAACTACTTAATTTTGTATAGTCAACTTGACCACCTTCAAATGCAGTTACACTTGAAGATACATCTGGAGTGATTTGGAATACTAATTCATCAACTTTTACAGCTGCTGCATCATAGTATGTTTCATTTTTTTCTAAAACGATTTTTGCACCTTTTTCCCAAGTAACCATTTTAAATGCACCATTTGCAAGTAAGTTTTCAGGAGTTAATGCATATTGATCCCCTTTTTCTGTTACATATGCTTCATTTACTGGATAGAATACTGGGAAAGTCATCATCCCTAAGAAGTATGGTACTGGAGCAGCTAATTTAACTTCTAAAGTATAGTCATCAATTGCTGTAACTCCTAAAGTACTTGCTTCTGCTTCATTTGCTAAGATTGCATCAGCACCAGCAATATTTACACCATCACTACCAAATAAATATGCATATTCAGCATCAGGATTTACAATTGAGCTTTTCCAAGCAAATTCAAATCCACCGGCAACTACTGGGTCACCATTTGACCATTTTGCATCATCACGTAACTTAAATGTGTAAGTTAAACCATCTTCGCTTACAGTATATTCTTTAGCGATTGCTGGAATAATTTCACCATTTTCATTTTCGTCCATAAGTCCATCCACTGTAGCATGGATTACTTCAAACGACATCCCATCTGTTGCTGTCATCGAGTTCATTGTGATGACATCGTTCTCTTTTGCAAGTGTTACTGTTTTTTTACCATCAGCAGAATCAGTTGTTCCACCACAGGCAGCTAAACTTAATACTAAAGCAAAAGATGTTACAATTGTTAAAATCTTTTTCATATTAATTCCCCCTATAGAATTTTGTATACAATTATACATACACACATTTTCACACATAAGAAATTCATTGTCAATCATTTTTGTACTAAATTGTATACAAACTTTTTATTTAACACATCGTGTGTCGAAATTTCCTAAATGAATAGCCACAATTATGTATAATTGTACAAAAAAAGAAACACTATAATTCAGTGCCTCTGTTTCGTAATACTTCATCTATTTTGTTTTGAACTTTTGCTTGAACAATTTCAGCAATTTCATTTGTTTGTAAATCTTTATAATCTTCGTAATATAATGGCTCTAAGTAATGTACCTCAACATGTTGCTTTTTCAATGAATTTATTTCAAATACCTTATAAGCATCAACAATTGCTACTGGTACAATAGGCGCTTTAGCAAGTGTTGCTATTTTAAAGCTACCACCTTTAAATTCAATAACTTTGTTTCCATTACGACTTCTTGTTCCTTCAGGAAAGACAATAAAGTTAAATCCTGCTTTCATTTGTCTTGATGCTTCTTTAATAACTTTTATTGATGCACGGACATCACTGCGATCAATTGGTAGACAGCCTAAAGTAATTAAACAATCTTTTATATAAATTACACTCATTAATTCTTGTTTTACAATTGCTGCAACAGGACGAACATGGGTTTCAGCTAATGCTAAAGGATCTTCAAAACCTTGGTGGTTTGGAGCAAGTAAATAGCCACTTTCTTTAGGTAGGTTTTCCATACCATAACCAAATACTTTTACTCTTGCTTTTTTATT